>CATZIG010000200.1 GCA_958419975.1 uncultured Collinsella sp. | reverse complement strand
TTTACGACCTGACCTGGCGATATACGCTTACAGGACATCTGCTCTGGGGCGGCGGCACAGCATGGTCACGAATTATGTTCCCCGCCTTCAACGAATCCGTCCGGACCCGCAGGCCCATAGCCGTGGTCGCAACACACATTACGGCGGCCAACGTCGCTGTGGGCGCCCGCGTCATCACGGGTATCGATTACCCGGTCATCTGCGTGCCGACCGATTACGAAGTCGAAGGCTTTTGGCCCCACAAGGACACCGACCTATTCTGTGTAGCCAACGAGTTTATGGCCGAAACGCTGCGCCCGCGCAAGGTTCCCGAGTCAAAGATCCGCATAACGGGCATCCCCATCCGAGCCGGTTTCGATACCGATTACAAACGCGAGGATGAGCTGAGCAAGTTCAATCTCCCCATAGACAAAACCGTCGTATTGGTGATGGCCGGCGCCAGTTTGCCCCAACCATACGTGCGTTTCCGCGCCGCGATGGACCACACGCTCCCCTTCTTACGCAGCTTTGAGGACATGCACTTTGTCTTTTTACCGGGCAAGGATAAGGAATACGCCGCCCGACTCAAGACGCTCTTCGACGCCATGAAGCTCGACAACGTCACGGTTCTGGACTACGTGGACGACATGGCGGCCCTCATGCACGGCTGCGACCTGTCAATCCTCAAATCGGGCGGACTCACCGTCACCGAATGCCTGTGCGCGCATCTGCCGATGATCCTGCTGGGCAAATCATATGGCCAGGAAAAGGCCAACACAACGATGCTCACCGGCATGGGCGCCAGCATGCATGTCACCACCGCACGAGAACTCATCGTGACGTTACGCCATCTCCACGATCATCCCGAGTCGCTCAAGGCACTGCTCATCAATGGCGAAGTGCTGCGCCGTCCACGCGCAGCCGAGGACATCGCCATCGCAACCATGGAGCTCGTAGGCAAGCCCCAAAAGCGCAAACGAGCCTTCTGCCGCTTCTACTGGGGCGGAAAACCTGCTCATATCAGGTAGACGAAAGTCCGCTGCTCAGCGGAAGCCGCCCATATATCATTCCATGCTCAAACATTCTCGCTGCGCTGCGAAACTGCGCGTGGAACGATATATGGGCGGCTCCCGCTGAGCAGCTACGTTTACTTACTAGCAGCTACTTCGGTATCCCCTCCATTAGAACCTGCAAAGGTAAAACAGGAAAATATAAATAGAGTTAGCCGATGCGACAAAGGAGGCATCCCTTTATCGCATCGGCTAACTAGAAAGATTGTTTTATGTCAAGCATGTAGCCCTTTCGCCTGAGCCCCATACATATCGTCCCGCGCGCAGTTTCGCAGCGAAGCGAGAATGTTTGAGCACGGGATGATATGTATGGGGCTCAGGCGAAAGCGGGATCCGTGCGCCCCTGCGAAGCGAGAATGTTTGAGCATGGAATGATATAGGTAAGCCACGGGCGGGAGGGATACGAGCGCCCTAGGCGACGCCGCTGGAGCCGAAGCCTCCGTTGCCTCGGTCGGTTTCGTCTAGTTCTTGTACTTCTACGAGGTTGACCGTGGGGACTTCTTGGATGACGAGTTGGGCTATGCGGTCACCTTTATTGATTTGGATGTTGTTGGAGGGATCCAGGTTGATGATGATAACCTTGAGTTCTCCTCGGTAGTGGGCGTCGATGAGGCCCGGCGTATTGACTATAGACAGGCCCTGCTTGATGGCTAAGCCGCTTCGGGGCTGGACGAAGCCGGCGTAGCCATCGGGCAGGGCGATGGCCAACCCAGTAGAGACCAGACGGCGTTCGAAGGGCTTCAGGACGCAGTCCTCGTTGGAGCGCAGATCCAAGCCGGCATCGGTGGGATGGGCGTATTTGGGAAGCTCGACGGTGGGATCGAGACGCTTTATGTTGAGGGTAATGTTGGACATGGAATCACCTTAGCTTGTCGAGCTCTTGCAGAAACTCATCGACGTCTTTGAAATCGCGGTAGACCGAGGCAAAGCGGATGTACGCCACCTTGTCGATCTTGGCCAAGCGTTTGAGCACCATGTCACCCAACTCATGCGACGTGACGGCCGTCAGCGTGCGAGAACGCAGCTCGACCTCGATGTCGTCGATAATCTCATTGAGCTTCTTAGTGTCGATATCGCGCTTGATGGTGGCGCGCATCAAGCCGACGAGCAGCTTATTGCGATCGAACCGCTGCTTAGTTCCGTCTGACTTAATAACCTCGATTGGATCTTCACATCGCTCGAACGTTGTAAAGCGATAGTTACACGAGCAACATTCACGACGGCGCTTAATGGTGTTATTTGATTCCTGCATACGGGAATCAACGACGCGGGTATGTGCCTTGCCGCATTTGGGACAGCGCATGGTACCTCCTCTTAAACGATAACAAGGGTACCATGCGCAGCGCGATAATGATTACGAACGAGCAGGAACCTTAAGATGCGCACCGGCGGCGAGCGAACCATGCTCCAGATGATTGACGTTACGGATCATGTCGGAAGTCTCTTGCGTGGAAAGGCCTTCGATTGGATATTCCTCGGCAAGCGACCAAAGAGAATCACCAGGCTGAACGCGAATGGTCTCGTAGGTAACGTTGGAAACGGACTCGGCATACGCGGCGTGACGAGCGCTAAAGACCGACGTAGCGAGGACAAAAAAGAGTGTGAGCGCAACGGCGACGGCAGCAATCGTCGAGACCTTCAGGGCAGCGGGAGTCGGCGCGGCAACAGCATACTGAGTGCGAGCAGACTTTACGGGCAAAGGCTGATAACCGGAACGTCCACCCTTGACAACAGTAAAAGCGGGCGCGGCAGGCGTCTCGAGCTTAAGGGCGAGGTTTCCCTGGACCATATTCGTTGCGTTCATCATGTTCTCCTCTCGCGTGTTTTGCTGAGAACAGTTTTATCAAGCCGCGCGGACAAAAATGTCTAGCGCGAGAACGAATGTTCGGTTATTATTATCTTCGAACAGTTGTTCCTGTCAAGCAAAATTCGAACATTTGTTTGACATGGGTAGAGAGGACGCCCTGATGGCTCGCAAAATTACCAAGCGTCAGCAGCAAATTTACGACTTCATCAAGGAATATCAGCAGGAGAAAGGTTATCCGCCCAGCGTGCGCGAGATGGCTTCTGCCGTGGGCCTTTCCTCCCCCAGCACCGTGCACGCCCATCTATCTGCCCTGGAGGCGCGCGGGCTACTCAAGCGCGATGCCACCAAACCGCGCGCCCTGGAACTCTTTAACGAGGACGGTTCCTCTGTCTCAATTTCTAAATCTGACGAGCCCACCGCACCTCGCGGAACGGTCTCGCTACCGCTCGTTGGTCGCGTCGCGGCTGGGATTCCCATTCTGGCCGAACAGAATATCGAAGACACTTTTACTATCCCGACCGAAATCGCCACCGATCAGGGTTCCTTTATCCTTGAGGTGCATGGGAGATCAATGATCAATGTCGGCATCTTCAATGGCGATTACATCATCGTCCGTGAACAAAAGAGTGCCATGAACGGCGAAATTGTCGTGGCCATGATTGATGGTTCAGCGACCGTCAAGACGTTCTACAAGGAGCAGGGACGCGTACGCCTGCAGCCCGAGAATGACACCATGGAGCCTATCTATGCAACGAATCCCGTTATCTTGGGCAAAGTCG
>CATZIG010000199.1 GCA_958419975.1 uncultured Collinsella sp. | reverse complement strand
TTCAATTTCAATATCCTCAGGGATTCCCTTGGTGCCGCGGATAAGGTCAAATGCTTGTGCAATCGCGTTGGCGGCGGCTTTGTGGCCCGATCCAACCGATGCGTGCACAATGGTTACCAGGGGTTTTTGTGTAGGTGAAACGGTCATTTGCTCCGGTTGGGGAGTGGCTTGCATGGGCAGGGGAGCGCTATTGCCCGTCTGCGTTTGATCCATCGATAACTCCCCTTCAGCTTTGTTACGCGATTTAACATTGTAGTGCATGAGTGTCATGTTCACGTAAATTTGGGTATGAGCGCAAAGAACGTCAATGTATCGACGAGAGGATATTCCATGACTACCGATCAGCCGATTGATGTTGCGATTATCGGTGGAGGCCCCGCGGGCTATGCTGCCGCCATTTACGCTGCGCGTGCCAACCTGACGACGACCGTGATTGAGCAGGGCATGTCGGGTGGACAGATCGCCACGACCAATGAAGTCGAGAACTATCCGGGCATTCCGCTCTTGAGCGGCGCCGAACTCGGCGAGCGTTTTCAGCAGCATGCAGAGGGCCTGGGAGCACAGGTCGCATGGAGCATGGTTACGGGTATCGATTACGATGCCGATGCAGCGCTGTTTACGGTGCATCACGATATGGGCGATACGCTGGCCTCGAGCGTTATCGCTTGCATGGGTGCCACGCCGCGATCTGCTGGTTTCGCTGGCGAGGATACGTATCGCGGTCGTGGCGTTTCGTATTGCGCGACGTGTGACGGCATGTTCTTCCGTGGCAAGCAGGTTTTTGTTATTGGCGGCGGCAATGCTGCCTGTGAGGAAGCCCTGTTCTTGTCAGAAATCGCCAGCAGCGTGACCATCGTCTTGCGTCGCGATCAGTTCCGTGCACCTGATGGTGTTGTTCAGAAAGTACTCGAAAAGGACAATATTACAGTTAGGTACCAAACTAGTATTGTTGAACTTTCTGGTGAAGCGATGCCAACGACGATCGCCTTTAAGGACAATGCATCCGGGGAAATTCATACCGAGTCATTTGAGCCTGGCTCGTTTGGCATTTTTGTCTTTACCGGCACGCAACCCCATACCGAGCTTGTTGAGCATCTCGTCGATCTGGCGCCTGATGGCGGCATTCTGACTGATGAATCCATGGCGACCCGCACGCCAGGTCTATTTGCTGCTGGCGATATCCGTTCCAAGCGCTTACGTCAGGTTGTGACCGCCGTTTCTGACGGAGCCATAGCAGCAACGGGCGCATACGCGTTTCTCCGCGGATAAGTACGATAATATATCTTATGTAAGGTTGCTATCTTTAAAACAAAGTGGTTGGACGGTGCATCAATGTGCTGTCCAACCACTTTTACTTTCCTGCTATATAGTATGCAAAACTAGATAACCTAGAATACAATATAGCTAATGAACGGAGGATCCTTATGAACCACGCCAAACGCGTTATCCCGATGTCCGATTCGTCGGTCAGCATTAAGCCTGAGGATATTCAGCCCACTGTGCTGCCCGATGCATTTATTCAGTCCGATATCGTGCGCAAACTCAATACGTTGAGTCTGCCGCGCTATGACCAGTTGCCCAATGTGACGCTCTACCGCGACCAGGTCATTGAGTATGTTGCGCTGTGGATGGAGCCGCTGTCTATTTGCGTTGAGCAGCCTGTCATTACGCCATCGATGATCAATAACTACGTGAAGGTCGGTCTGGTGCCTGCTCCGGTCAAAAAGCAATATGGCCGTGAGCAGATTGCCCGCCTGATCGCTATCTGCATCTTTAAACAGGTGCTACCTATTGCTGCGGTACAGGCACTCTTTAACATTCAGCGTTTGAGCTACGATGCCCCGACGGCCTTTGATTATGTGGTCGATCAGCTCGAGGCATCGATTCGTGCGGCGTTTTCCGTCGAGCAGACTCCCGTGCCCGATACGGCGCATCAGGTAACGCGTGAGTCGCTGCTTGTGCGTAGCGCGGTATCGTCCTTCGTTTCGAAGGCTTACTTGATGAGCTATCTCAAGTTCAACGGGTTTAATAGCTAGCCGACGTATAAAACGGGCGGTACAAAAAGCCATCTGTCGCTTTGTACCGCCCGTATTTTTGCTTGATTGGACTTTATTTGCCCGAAGCCACGCCCATGCCGTAGCCGATAATGAGCCCATGCATTTCGGCATAGTATGAATCTAGCCCGTTACAGGGCATGATGATGGTTTTGGAGCCGGGCCAATGCTCGACTATGCGGTCAGTAAGCGCCTGGGCTCCAGCTTCGTTCTCAACGTGATCGATGATGACCTCACCGCCCGTAAAACCCTCGGCTTCCATGGTATCGATGATCTTGTTGAGCATCTTCTTTTCGCCACGCGTGTGCCCGACGAGTTCGATTTTACCGGCCTCGCTCGCCGTGCCCAAAATGCGGATATTGAGCTTGTTGGCAATGACGCCGGCTGCCTTAGGGATACGTCCGGCTTTGGCGAGGTTTTCGTAATTGCACAAACTGAAGAGGATTTTGCTGTTCTGTTCAAGACTATCGAAGTATGCGCAAGCATCCTCGAATGAGACATTCGGGTTGCTTGCAAGATAGCGGTCGAACAGCAGGAAAATGAGGTCCATTTTGCCGCCAGCTGCGCGTGAATTGACTAGATGAATCTGTCGGTCCGGTTCCTCGGCAAGAACCATATCGCGAGCCGTGGCTGCCGCGTTGTAGCTGCCCGACACGCCCTCAGAGATCGGCATGCAGATGGTCTTGTCTGCCAATTTGAAGAGCTCGGCCCACTCCCCTACGCTGGGACAAGCGCTCGAAGAAGCGTTCGTCTCCGCCTGAACAGCGCAGTTGAGCTCATGAACATCAAGCGAAAGGTCATCGACGAATTCACGCTCCCCCACTCGAATTTTGAGGGGCGCAAATGAAAAGGTGGTATGGGGCGCGGTCGGTTGCCAATCGCGGAGGTTGCAGCTTGAATCGGAGATAAGTGCCCAGCTCATAGAGGGTCCTTTCTAATTGTTCCTCAACAATTATAGCCATCTTGCAAACTGAATGTACGGCTATCTAGTTTTGAATACTAGATAGCCGTACAAGATTAGAGAAAAACGAATGGACCTCGCGACTTAAAGCCACGAGGTCCACATTCACACGCTGTGTAAGATGACTTAGTAACGCACGAAGATATAGTTATTGTTCATGCCGGCGGCAACGGAGCTGATGATAACACCCGTGTTGTAGTCGGAAGCATGAATCATCTGACCACCACCGATGTAAATGCCGGTGTGGGACGAGTTGACCACAACGTCACCGGGCTGCGGATCGGACACACGCGTCCAGCCCATAAAGGTACCCGTGGTGCCCAGGCGGCAATAGCGACCAGTGAGGCAATAACTAACAAAACCAGAACAGTCGAAGCTGTTCGGGCCAATTCCGCCCCAAGAATAGGCGCAACCAAGCTTGCTGTATGCACGCGAGACAACAGAACCGCCATCGACGGACTGGCTCGGAGCAGAAGGCGTCGGAGCCGGAGCAGGCGCGGGGGGCTGCGGCGTCGGAGCAGGTGCCGGCGTAGGAGCCGGAGCGTTGCCGCCCTGGTTGTTGTTATTGCTGGTCTGGCCACCGTTGTTGGTGTTCTCGGTCGTACCGGCAGTCTCGTTGCTCACCGTGGCCTTCTCGG
>CATZIG010000198.1 GCA_958419975.1 uncultured Collinsella sp. | reverse complement strand
AAAACGGAAAGGGCCCGCGAGCAATCAAGTAGCTATTTGACTTGATGTTGTACTTAGCCATGAGGGCGTCAATGGTACCGTCGTCGGTCAGGTCCTTGATGGCCTGGTTGATGTCTTCCTTGAGCTTGGTGTTACCCTGGTTGATGGCGATGGCGTACTCCTCGCCGGTGCTGATCTGCTTAATGGTCTGGCAGGTGTTGAACTGCTCGGCGGTCAGCTGGCTGGCAACGGAGCGGTTGGTGACTACGGCGTCGCCCTTATCGGACTGCAGGGCGCTGAAGCACTCGGTAGCGTCCTTGTAGGGGACGATCTTGGCCTTGGGGAAGTTCTCCTGGGCAAAAGACTCGGCGGTCGAGCCAGACTGAACGATGATGGTAGCGTCGGCGTTGTTGAGCTTCTCGCTGTAGTTGTCGGCCGTGATGTCGGTGTTATCGACCTTGGTCACGATAGCCTGATCGTCCATGTAGTAGGAATCGGAGAAAGTGACTTCCTTCTCACGCTCGGGCGTGTCGGTGATAGCCGCGATGGAGACGTCGTACTTGGCGCCCGAAGCGACACCCGGAACCAGCGTGTCAAAGTCATTGTTGACGTACTCGACATCCAGGCCCAGCTTGTCACCGATAGCCTTGATGAGCTCAAGGTCAAAGCCCTGGTAGTCGCCGTTGTCATCCTTGTACTCAAACGGCGCGTACTCGGCAGAGGTGCCGACGGTCAGCGTGCCGTCCTTGACGAGCGCGTACTCCTTGGAGCCGTCGACCTTCTCGACCTTAGCGTCGTCAGAGCTGCTGGAACCGGCATCAGAACCAGAGGTGGCGTTGGACGAACCACAGCCCGTCAGAGCAAGGGCGAGCGCCATAGCACCCGTGGCGGCAAATGCGCCAAGCTTCTTCAGCTTCATAATCAGTCTCCTTCCGGTGACCTCGTTTGATTCAGAGGTCTGCAAAAACTGTTGGCTATTATGCACCCGGAATTACGAATCTGCAATGAGAAAACTGATTGAAACAAACCCATAACGTGAATGGAATACTCTACTTTGTGACAGTCATTACTGCTGCAATGACCTTAATAGTCTAATTTCAGCTGCATAACCTGCAAGTTCGTTCGGAGTCTCCAAAATAAACGGCAGCGAACGCAAGTGGCCATTCGATACAATATTCTGCATAACCTGCATACCTCCACCAAATTCCTCACTGCCAAGGTATCCCTTGCCGATGCACTCGTGACGATCTTTATGGGCGCCACAAGAGTTCTTCGAATCGTTGATGTGTACGGCATGCAAGCGATCGATACCCACCACGCGGTCGAACTCGTCGAGTACGCCGTCCAGATCATGGATGATGTCGTAGCCGGCATCGCTCACATGGCAGGTGTCTAGGCAAACGCCCAGCTTGGCCGACAGCTCGGGGCGTTTGCCGGCAACACCCTCAATGATGAGCGCCAGTTCCTCAAAGCTGCGGCCCACCTCGGTGCCCTTGCCCGACATGGTCTCGAGCAGCACCGTCGTCTGCTGGCCCTCAAACATCACCTGACACAGGGCGTCGACAATCATCTGAATGCCGGCGTCGGAGCCCTGCCCCACATGCGCACCGGGATGGAAGTTGTAGTAGTTGCCGGGCAGCGCCTCCATGCGCCGCAGGTCCTCTGCCATAGCCTCCAAGGCGAACTCGCGCGCCCGCTCTTTGGCAGAACAGGGGTTGTAGGTATACGGGGCATGCGCCACCAGCGGTCCAAAGTCGTTTTGCGACATAAGCTCGCGCAGAGCCGCCACGTCATCCATGTCAAGTTCTTTTGCCTTGCCACCGCGCGGGTTGCGCGTAAAGAACGCAAAGGTATTGGCGCCAATGGACAACGCCGTCTCCCCCATTGCCCGATAGCCCTTCGTCGTCGAAAGATGACACCCGATCGTCAGCATCTCCAGCTCCCCCTCATCAGTTGCGGTGGAATAGTTCCTATTTCGCCCCTATTCTGCCGCAAACAGGAACTATTCCACCGCAACTTATAAAAGGGGCATCAGAGATGCGGGCCGCCAAGCACTATGGCTACGGGCGCCGGCGTCATGATCCCCTACGCGTCAGCGCCAAGTCCTAGGGGGCTAGACGGATTGCATCGATAATGCGCGCGCAGCGCTGTGTGGCAGCGAGGGGCATGACGGGGCTCTCGAGTTTCCCTGACCGGATGAGCTGGGTCGCATGCTGGATTTCGCCGTAGAAATCATCGACCTCAAACGGGGCATTTATTTCGAGCATTCGTCCGTCGGAGTACTTCACATGGGCGAGCTCGGGGCGATGGAGGCGCTCGATTTCCAACGAGCCCCGCTCACAGGCAATCGTTAAGCGGCTTTCATATGCTGCTTTGCCGTCGCACGCCATATGAATGGGTATGCCGCCGACGCTCATACGGATCTCGTCGGCCCAATCCACGCGGCCGCCCGATACGTCACGCCAGCGAACTACACGAGACGAAACATCGCACGCACCCGCAAGTAGATCCTCAAACCACCCGACCGCATAGCAGCCCATGTCATATAGACAGCCACCCTGCAACGGGTCGAGCAGATAGCCCGAAGGGGGCTCACCATAATCGAGTTTTTGCACGCTTTCAATCGAGACGATACGGCCGAGCTCGCCCGACGCAAGCAAGCCCTTCACGCGAGTACGCATCGGACAAAACCGATTTTTCATCGCCTCCATAAACAGCACGCCGTGCTCGCGAGAGGTGGAGGCAATCGAGAGAGCCTCTTCTTCATTCAAAACGGCCGGCTTTTCGCACAGCACGGCCTTTCCCGCGCGCAGTGCCCGACAGACCCAATGCGCATGCATGCCATGCGGAAGAGCCAAGTAGATTGCGTCGACATCGGGGTCGGCAATCAGCGCGTCATAAGCCGCATTGCCGTTATCGTCGACCGAGGCGTGGCCATGCGCAGCATCGATCGAAAACGCTCGGCAAAATTCCTCGACATGTGCAGGAGTGCGACCGGTCGCAGCCACCAGCCGTGCCCCGTCGACCTTCTTGAGCGACGATGCAAATCGATGAGAAATGTGTCCGGCACCCAAAATGCCCCAACGAACCTCACGCAAATCATCACATGAATCCCGATGGCCCACGACAGCCCCCTTCAGTTGCGGTGAAATAGTTCCTGTTTGGCCCCTATTCTGCCGCAAACAGGAACTATTCCACCGCAAGTTATAAAAGGGTCATGAGGAGCGCGTTTTGCCGAAGGCCTTAAGCACCGCCGTCACGGGACCAGGCTGGAAACGTCGGCGCACATCGTCGAGACACTCGGGAATATCGATGTGCTGCGGGCAGTGCCGCGCGCATTTGCCGCATTTGACGCAATTGCTCACCAACTTGGGCTCGCTTGTGCGCACCGCGCTCGCCGTAAAGTATTGAGACAGCCCCGTAAACCAGCTGTGCGCATAGCTTGCGTTGTAGGCGGCAAAACATCCAGGGATATTGATGCCTTTAGGGCACGGCATGCAATAGCCGCATCCCGTGCAGGGCACGCGATTCGATTTTTCAAACTCCATCAACACGCGCGCAATCGTGTCGAGCTGGTTGGCCGTCATCGAATTCGGCAACGCGAGGTCTGCCAGTGACGAATTCTCGTCCACCTGCGCGGTATCGGTCATACCCGAAAGCAACATGGTCACCTGGGGATGATTCCACACCCACGAGAGCCCCCAAGCGGCAGGCATA
>CATZIG010000197.1 GCA_958419975.1 uncultured Collinsella sp. | reverse complement strand
CGGTCATCATGCGATAGCCCTTGCCAAAGACGTGCTCGGCCTTGCAATCGTTGAGCTCGTGATCGCCCGGAACAATGGCCACGACCGGCTTGCCCTCGGCGTCGATGAGCGCCAGCGACTTGCGCGTGCCGTTCTCGGGGAACCCAAAGAACTTAGCAACTGCCTCAATGGTGCCCATGCCCGGAGTCTCAACCTTGGTGAGCGTACCGTCACCAGGACCCTCGGTCACGACGACCTTGGTGCTTGCCGCCTCGTCATCGGCAGCAAAGCCGCAATCGTCGCAGTAGACGAGCGAAGCCTCGCCGGCGTCGGCCAAAGCCATGTACTCGACGGAGGTATCGCCACCGATCTCACCGGAGTCGGCAACAACGGGCAGGGCCTTGATATAGCAGCGCTCGCAGATGTTAGCGTAGGCCTGCTTCATCTTGTCATACTCCTCCTGCAGGCTCTCCTGCGTGGCGGAGAAGCTGTAGGCGTCCTTCATGATGAACTCGCGACCGCGCATCAGGCCAAAGCGGGGACGGAACTCGTCGCGGAACTTGTCCTGAATGTGGTACAGGTTGACGGGCAGCTGTTTGTAGGAGCGCAGCTCATTGCGCACCAGGGCCGTGACGGTCTCCTCGTGGGTGGGACCCAGGACGAACTCGCGACCGTGACGGTCGTCAAAGCGCACAAGCTCCTTGCCATAGGCGTCGATGCGGCCGGACTCACGCCACAACTCGGCGTCGACCATGATAGGCATCATAAGCTCCTGGGCACCGGCAGCGTCCATCTCGTCGCGCACGATATTCTCAATCTTGCGGATCGAGCGCCATGCGAGCGGCAGATAGGAATACAGGCCGGCGGCCTCTTTGCGGATCATGCCGGCACGGAGCGGCTGGCGAGCTCAGCGTCCGCTGGATCCTCTTTAAGCGTCGGCGCATAGAGCTTAGACATATACATTGCTCGGGTCATTTATTTCTCCTCAATAAGCTTGTCGACCTCTGCCATAAGCGCGTCGACAATTTGGTCCTCAGCTACTTTACCAATGATCTGGCCATGCGAAAAGAGCAAGGCCTGACCACGTCCGCACGCAACGCCCAGATCGGCATCAGAAGCCTCGCCGGGGCCATTAACGGCACATCCCATCACAGCGATCGAAAGCGGCGCGGAGTAGTTCTTAAGCCGCTCGGTAACCTCCTCGGCAATGGGAATAAGGTTAACCTGGCAGCGGGCGCACGTGGGGCACGAGACAATCTCGGGGCCACGGCGACGCAGGCCCAACGACTGCAGAATACCCCAGGCAACCGGCGGCTCCTCAACCGGATCGGCTGTGAGCGACACACGCATGGTGTCGCCAATGCCTTCGGAAAGCAAGATACCCAAGCCTACAGAGCTCTTGATGGTGCCCTGGAGCTTGGTCCCCGCCTCCGTCACGCCCAGGTGAAGCGGAACGTGGGGAATCTCACGCGACAGGGCTCGATAGGTATCAAGCGTCGTTTGCACGCTATGGGCCTTGGCCGAAAGCACAATGTTCGTAAAACCGCGGTCCTCAAAGTGCTTGACGAAGCGCTCGCTCGACATCACGAGCTTCTCGGGCTGCGTAAGCTCATCGCGCTCAGCGATATCCTGCTCGAGTGAGCCGGCGTTGACACCGATGCGAATCGCACAGCCCGCAGCGCCGGCGGCGTCGATGACGGCATCGACCTTAGCCCAATCGCCGATATTGCCGGGATTGATGCGAAGCTTGGCGGCACCAGCCTCGACGGCGCCGATGGCGAGCTTATGGTTAAAGTGAATATCGGCGACGATCGGCACCGGAGACTCGGCACAGATGGTGCGGAAACCCTCAAGCGCGGCCTCGGTGGGCACGCTCACGCGCACGATATCGCAGCCAGCCTGCGCCAACGCGCACACTTGCGCAAGCGTTGCCTGGGCGTCAGCGGTATCGGTGCAGGTCATGGATTGGACCACCACCGGCGCGCCGCCACCGATCTGCACACCGCCCACATGCACGGGGCGCGTCAACTCGCGAGGCAAAGGATGGGATAAAGACAATCCAAACACTCCCCTACAGGATAAATCGAAGGACGTCGGAACGAAGCATATAGACAAACAGCAGCGCAAAGAGCGCGATGCCCACATAGCTCACAATCGTCTGGACCTTGAGCGGAAGCTCGCGGCCAGCAATCTTTTGAATGATCTCGATGACCAGCTTGCCGCCATCGAGTGGTGGGATGGGCAGCAGGTTCATAAAGCCAAGCGAGAACGAAATGAGGGCAGCAAACGAAAGGAACGTGGCAGGGCCGGCAGCAGCAGCCTGTGAGGACATAACGCTAATGCCCACGATCGAAGAAGACTGATCGAGAATCTCCATCGTATGCTGCGGCTGGAGCAGGCGCATCACACCCTCCGCTGTCTGCACGACATAGGAGAACGAAAGGCGAGCCGACGTGATGGGGTCTAAACGGACCACCTGCGTAGAGGCATACACACCTAGGCGCTCGTCCTCTTTGAGCGCAACCGCGGTCGAATGCTGCTTGCCGTCACGCTCGTACTCGATGGCGATATCGTCCTTTCCGGCAGCCTTGCCGATGGCATCGTAAACGTCCATCCAGGTAGAGCACGATACTCCGTCAACCGAAAGGATCGCGTCGCCGCCCTCGATACCCGCCTTGGCGGCAATAGACCCCTCGTCAACCTGACCGATCACGTTGGTATCCATCGGCACGGTGACACCCGCAATAGAGTAGATGCTCATAAGCAGCAAAAAGCCCGTCAGGATATTGACGAGAATGCCCGCGAGCAGCATAAAGGCGCGCTTGAGAAAACCCTGGCCCAGATAGGTATGCGAACGCTCTTGCGCAAGGAACTCGGCCTCGCCGCACGGCAGCTCCCACACATCGCCCTCGGTAGTCGCATGCTCTCGATCGAAACGGCGGCCGTCAAAGGTGGTGTAACCCGCCGCGTCTCGCGGCAGCGTCTGATACTTGGTGGGATAGTAGCTCAGCGAAGGCTTCTCACCTTCCTCATACCAAGGCGCGATAGAGCCCCAACCCAAGAGCAAGGCGCATGCCTCGAGCACATCCTCCTCGGATAGCTCGAGCTCGGCGGCAAGGTCGGCCACGGTCACGCGACCATGACGATAGATAGCCGCGAGCACGCGATCGGCGCACGAGACGTCGGTCGGATCCATACCGCAGATGGCAGCGTAGCCACCCAGCAGCAGCGGGGTCACGCCAAACTTGGTTCCAATGCGACGTGACGTGTAATGGATGTCAAAGCGGCACGGCAAGCCCAAAAAGAACTCGGTCACACGGACGCCGCAGGCACGCGCCGCCAAAAAGTGGCCGCCCTCGTGCAAAAACACGAGGACGGAAAGCATCAGCAGGCCCCAAAAGACCGATGAGAGAACGCTCAGAACAGTATCCATAAAACGAAAAAGCAATCCTTATGGGTTAGGAACGGGTTGCGGCGAGCACCTGCGCAGCCTTTTCACGCGCCCATGCATCGATGTCGCGAAGCTGCTCAAACGAATCGACCGCCTGCATATCGTGGGAATCCATGCAGGATTCCACAATGCGATCGATATCGGTAAAGCTGCAGCCATCGTGCAGGAAGGCATCGACGGCGACCTCGTTGGCGGCATTGAGCACGCACGGCATGGTGCCACCCGTCTTGCCGGCACGTTCGGCCAGTGCCAGACAGCGGAAGGTATCCATGTCGGCAGCATCAAACGTGAGCTGCCCCAGCTCGCGGAAATCGATACGAGGCGCCGGGGTATCCC
>CATZIG010000196.1 GCA_958419975.1 uncultured Collinsella sp. | reverse complement strand
GGGGTCCATGCCATCAAGATTGCGCGCCACCTTCGCCAGCGCGCAACCCCAACGGACGCGCTCGACAAAAGCGGGCGAAGAAATCCCCCGCTGCAGGTCGTCCGCACCAGCAACATCGTCATCCAGCGCGAGGACGGCATACCCCATGGCGGCAAATCTCGTCATGTGATGCCAGCCGCGCACAGGCCGATCGATGTCGTGGAACATCAGGCACAGCGGCACGCGCTCAGATACTCGGGCACGACCGACAGGCTCGATCAAACGAGCGTGAATCGCATCGTCACCGAGCTCAAAGGAGACCTCCGAGTAACGGGCGCAGGGGTTAACAAAGTCAATCGCCGTAATGGCCAGGCCTTGAATCTCAAGATTCGAAGCGCATGTCTCTAAATCAGAAACATCTGCTTGGACATCACCGCGCCAGTCCCGATATTCTGCGAGCCTTGACGAAACCGTTCCAGGAATTCCCACGAGCTCGGGGACAATCAGCCCATTGACATTGCTCTCGCACTTAGACATGAGCCTCCCCTCCCTTGCAGAAAAACGGAATGATCAGATCGTCAAAATCCTGAATCTCCTCGTGGCCAAAGCCTTCAAAGAACTCATGACGCTTTTCGCAGGTCAGGTTGTTATAGACCGCAAACTGCGTCGCTGGCGGGCAGACGATATCGGCTGTGCCGGTGCCAAACAGCACGGGGCATTTGACCATAGGGGCAAAGTTCTTGGAATCGAAGTACGCCAGCTTGGCATAGGCTTCGTCAATACGAGTCGAGTCCTCGTCAAACCAGCGAGACCAATAGCGCAGGCCCTCGTAGGCAATGTCGTCTGCATCCAAATCCCAGACTAGGCGGAAATCTGACAGGAAGGGATAGAGGATGGCGGCACGATTGATAAGCTCGCTGTTAAGCGCACAGGTCGCAATGCCCAAACCACCACCCTGCGACGCGCCGTTCACAAACACACGAGAAAGATCGATGCCCTCGAGCTCGCGAACAATACGGCACAGGATGCGAATATCTTGGTGCAAGCGGACATAGTAGAGGTTGGCCGGGTCGCCGTCGATGCCGGCGACGATATGCCCGGCAACCGTTGTGCCCTCAAATCCACCAATGTCCTCGGAGGGACCTCCTTGGCCGGGGCAGTCGAGGGCGATGAGTGCCATGCCCATGCCCGCAAACGACGCCTGCTCAAACCAGCTGCGGCTTGCACCCGGATACCCATGGAACTGAAGTACCAATGGCACGGGCTCGTCCGAGACAGGTTTAAGGTATTTGGCATGCAGGCGCGCGCCACACATGCCGGTATACCAGAGGTCGAAAAGCTGGCAGGTCGCGGCATCGGCGACCGATGCCGTCTCGATCGCATAGTCAAGCCCGACGGCGTCGGCCTCGGCCATGCGATCCTTCCAAAAGAGATCGAAATCTGATGGACGGGGCATGGCGCCTCGGTATTCACCAAATTGATGTTGTAGCTCCTGAGCACTTGGCATGGCTCGTGAACCCAACCTTTCGAAATCGCAACGGAGGTGCGCCCGGCAAGGGAACCGGGCGCACGGGAGGGAAAGCGAGGCTACTCGCCGAGCTTGGGATGCAGCAGCGACGGCGCAGCGCCGAGCAGCATCTTGGTGTAGGGGTCCTGGGGGTGCTGGAAGACCTGCTTGGCCTCGCCCTGCTCGACGATCCTGCCACCATTCATAACGATGATGTCGTCAGAGATATAGCGGACCGTCTGGATGTCATGGCTGATGAACACCATGGCCAGGCCGAGCTCCTTCTTAAGGTCGGTCAACAGGTTCAGAATCTGTGCGCGGACCGAAACGTCCAGAGCCGAGGTGGGCTCGTCGGCGATGATGGCATCGGGGTTCAGCGACAGGGCACGGGCAATTGCGACGCGCTGACGCTGGCCGCCCGAAAGCTGACCGGGAAGAACCTCGGCGGCGGAGCTGGGCAGACCGGTGAGCTCCAGGAGCTCCTTGACGCGCTTCTCCTGCTCGGCCTCGGTACCCAGGTTGTGGACGCGCATGGGGTCGAGCAGCTGCTCGCGAACGACCATGCGGGGATTGAGCGCCGTGGCCGGGTTCTGGAACACGACCGAGATGACGCGACCCATGTGGCGACGGTCCTCGGCGGTACGTTTGGTAACGTCCTTGCCCTTAAAGTAGACCTTGCCGCTCGTGGGGGCCTGCAGGCCGCACATGACGTTGGCGGTGGTGGACTTACCGCAACCGGACTCGCCGACGATGCCGATCGTCTGACCGGGCATGAGCTTAATCGTTACACCCTGGACGGCGTGAACCAGGTTGGGGTGCAGAATCGAGCCGGTACGGGTCCTAAAGGTGACGTGGACGTCATCAAGGAAGATGATCGGCTCGACGCCGTTGACTGCGGTCTCGCTCATCTACATCACCTCCGCGTGAGGGGTCAAACCATTTGCCTTGAGCACCTCGTCGGGGAGCTCGGAATAGAAGTGCTCGGTGCCGGGCACGCGCTTGAAGACCGGACGGGTGTCCAGGCCAATACGCGGATGGCTCGAGCGGGGTGCGAAGCGATCGCCCTTGGGGAAATCGCGCGGACTCGGAACGGCGCCGGGCACCTGGTGCAGGCGGCCCGAACCGCTCTCGATGGACAGAACGGAGCCCAGAAGACCGCGGGTGTACTCGTGGATCGGGTTGGTGAGCAGCTCCTTGGTGGGTGCCTGCTCGATAACCTGACCGGCGTACATAACCGTGATGTTGTGGGCGACCTCGGCGACCAGAGCCAGGTCATGCGAAACGAAGATCATGGCAAAGCCGAGCTTAGCCTGAAGATCGTTGAGCAGCTTGATGACCTGTTTCTGGACGGTAACGTCCAGAGCGGTCGTGGGCTCGTCGCAGATGACCAGCTTGGGGTCGCGGGTAAGGGCCATAGCGATCAGGACACGCTGACGCTGGCCGCCGGAAAGCTCGTGCGGATAGCTCTCGAGCGTGCGCTTGGGATCGAGGCCGACGAGCTCCAGGAGCTCCTCGGCGCTGCGAGTTCCGCCGCGCTTGGTGAGCTGCTTCATCTGGGCACAGATGAGCATAGAGGGGTTGAGCGAGGACAGGGCGTCCTGATAGACCATGGCGATATCGGTACCGCGCAGGCCGAACCACTCCTTCTTGCTCATCTTGAGCAGGTCACGGCCCTCCCAGAGGACCTCGCCGGAAAGGTGCTCGTCATCGTCGGTCAGGCCCATGATGGCCAGCGTGGTGATGGACTTACCGCAACCGGACTCGCCCACCAGGCCCATGGTCTGACCAGGACGAACGTCAAAGTTGACATGGTCGACGACGTTGATATCACCATGATGCTCAAACCGGATGCAGAAGTCACGGACCGAGAGAATCGGCTCAACGGACTCGTCGGGCACGTGGCGATCGTCACGCTTGAGCTCGACATCGCGCAGGGCGCCAAGGCGAGCGGAGAGGGACTGGGCCTGCTCCTTGTAGGCGCGAACGGGGTCGGAGACCAGCAGATCGGCCTCGCGACGCTTGGAGGAATCGGTAGGATCCAGGGCGGCGGAGGGAGCAGCGGCCATGGCGTCGGTAATGCCCTCGGAGAGGATGTTGAGCGCCAGGCAGGTGATCATGATGGCCAGGCCCGGGAACAGCGCCTGCCACCAACGACCGGCGAGCACGCCGCCGCGGGCGTCGGCGAGGATGTTGCCCCAGGTAGCGGTGGGCTCCTGGATACCAGCGCCGATGAAGGTCAGCGAGGCCTCGAAGATGATGGCGTCGGCGACCAGGGTAACGGCGAAGACCATGATCG
>CATZIG010000195.1 GCA_958419975.1 uncultured Collinsella sp. | reverse complement strand
ACGCAAAGAAGGCCACTTAATGTGGCCTTCGTCTTGCGCAGGACTGTAGAGCAGGAAACCTAATATCCGGCCCCTCCGGTCGGGGACCGCACCCGTACGACTACAACGTCATGTTTGGATCGGCGTCGACATCGAACGGCGAGATTTCACCTCGGTCGAATTTACGGCGAGCGACCTCCGCGATCATGGCGGCGTTATCGGTGCAGGCAGACAAGGGCGGCACCGTTACGCGGATTCCCTGACGCCCGAGTTTCTTGATCATCATCTCGCGCAGATGCGGGTTGGCCGAGACGCCGCCGCCGATGCAATACTCCTTGCACCCGGTAGCATGCAGGGCGTTTTTGGCCTTCTTGTACTGCACGTCAAAGACCGCCGCCTCAAACGAAGCCGCTAGGTCGGGAAGGTGAATCGTGCGCCCGGCCTTGGTCTCCTGCTCGATGTAGAGCGTCACCGCCGTCTTGAGGCCCGAAAGCGAGAAGCGGTAGTCTCCCCTGCTGTTAAGCGCGCGGGGAAAATCGACCGCCTTAGGGTTGCCCGTCTCGGCCAGCTTGGAAATGATGGGGCCACCGGGATAGCCCAGGCCCAGCGCCTTGGCCACCTTGTCGAAGGCCTCGCCCACAGCGTCGTCGAGCGTCTCACCGAGCACCTCGTAGTCGCCCCACGCCTTCACGTGCACGAGCATGGTGTGCCCACCCGAGACAAGCGTGAAGATAAACGGCGGTTTGAGGTCGGGTTGCGCCAGCAGGTTGGCAAACAGGTGCCCCTCCAGATGGTTGACGCACACGAGCGGCTTGCCGGCAGCGTAGGCAAAGCCCTTGGCGAAGGCGACGCCAACCACGAGCGCGCCCACCAGGCCCGGACCCTGTGTCACGCCCACGGCGGCAAGCTCGCTGGGGGCAATGGCTCCATCCTCAAGACCAAGCGATGCTGCGGCATCCTCGAGCGCCGCATCCACGACACTCACAATCACCTCGACGTGTTTGCGCGAGGCGATCTCGGGCACCACGCCGCCAAAGCGGGCGTGAAAATCAATCTGCGTCGACACCTGGTTGGCCAGCATATTGCCATCCGCATCGATAATCGCCACGGCCGTCTCGTCGCAGGAACTCTCGATAGCGAGCACTAGGCGGCGGCGCTCAATTTCGGCACGCTCCCCCTCGGAGCGCCCAGGAGCAGGCAGCGGCCATACGCGCTGCTCTGCCGCCGTCGGCTCGGGCGAAGCATTGTCGACCGGAAGCACCAGGGGCAGCGGAGCCGTCATGACGATGGCATCCTTGCCGGCACCATAGTAGCCGCGGCGCCGTCCTGCCTCGGTAAAGCCCAGAGCGTTATAAAGCGCGATCGCTCCCTCGTTGCCGTCCTCGACCTCGAGCGAAGCCGTGGTGCAGCCGAGCATCTGGGCATCATAGCTCACGTGCGACAGCAGCTTGCGGGCAATGCCCTCACGGCGATGTGCCGGGTCGACGGCGACATCCAGAATCTGCACATCACCGTCCACGACCATACCGCCGGCAAGGCCCAGCAGCTTGCCATCGTCGTGTGCTACCCACCAACTACGCGGCGCAGCGACGTCCTCGCCCAGTTCGGACAGGAACATGCCCGGCGTCCACGCCTCGTGTCCGACACCTTCAAAGCAGGCAGCCTCCAGCGTGCTCGCGCCCTCGGCATCCGCCGCGCCCATGGGACGGAACTGCAGATGACGACCGGCGAGCTCATCGGCAACGCCCGTAATTTCGCTCTGCGCACTCTCGGCAAGGCCAAGACGCTTGCGCTCGTTTTCCTCGGCATCCGAAAGGCGCGTGTAAATCGGCAGGACGCGAGCCGGATCGCCGTCACCCGCAGCGTGCGCGAGCAGCAAGCCCTCGCCCGAAGGCCACCACAGGTCGCGCTCCACGCAGCGGGCGGTCTCGTCCTCACCCAGCAGCTTGCCATAGCGCACGAGACCGTCACCGGTCAGCTGAACCTGGTCCCAGTCCGCTGCTTGGCACCACTCATCGAGCGCCACGGCGGCCTTGACCACGTGTTCGCGCTCAAATTGACGCTCGGGACCCTCATCGACCAGCATATACAGCGCCGGATATACCTCACCGCGCATAGCATCGGCCAAGATACCAAGCTTGCCGCGCACGCCAGCCTTCCACGCCGTCCAAGCGCAAGCGTCGAGCGTCGACACGCCCAGCAGCGGAACATTGGCACCACGCGCGAGGCCCTTGGCAGTGGAGATGCCGATGCGCACACCCGTAAAGGACCCCGGGCCGCGACCGACCACATAGCAACCAACATCGCTGCGATCCAGACCGGCTTGAGCCAGCACGCCATCAACGGTATTCACGAGCTCAACGTTGGCGTGACGGCGACACATGTGGTCGCCACTCACGAGCTTCGTCTCGCCCGTCTGCCCATCAATCCAGCTTGCCGCGCAGGCAAGCATGTCGGTCGAGGTATCGAGCGCCACCACCAGCGCGTTGTCGTTATGCAAGCTCATCTTGTACAGCCTTATCAATCAAATGGGAAAGCTCCATTGCGCGGTCACCGTGCGCCTCAAGTGTTATCGTTCGCACATCGCTGTCGCCCTCATCACGCTTGAGCGTCACCGAAAGATACTCATCCGTCAGCTCGTCCTGGAATTGTTCGCCCCATTCCAGCAGGCAAGCACCCTCATAGCCCAGCACATCGAAAATGCCCGTATCCTCGAGCTCGTAGGCATGCTCCAGGCGGTATAGATCAAAGTGAAACAGCGGAATACGACCTTGATCGTGAACGGCCATGAGCGCAAACGTAGGGCTCGTAACCATATGCCCATCGCCCAGCCCGCGCGAGACGCCCTTGGTAAAGTGAGTTTTGCCCACTCCCAGGCCACCGGTCAGGATGAGCACATCGCCGTCCTCAAGGCACGGTGCAATTAGCTCGCCAAAGTACTCCGTATCGGCAGCGCAAGTCGTTTTGTAAGTACCTACCCCCAGGCGCTCCAGGGACATATATGCTCCTTATTATTCCGAGGCGTCCTCTGGTGCGGGATGTCGCTCCAGATAATCGCCCAGCATCTTAAAGTCTTCCTCCAGCAGTTCCTGCCACGCCGGATTGCGCAGCGCTGCTGCCGGATGAAAAGTGGGCATTACTACAAAATGCCCCATCTGGTGGAACCTGCCGCGCAGCTTAGTAATGCCAATCTCGGTCTTAAGCACAAAGTGCGTCGCGGGGTTGCCGAGCGTCACGATAATATCAGGCCAGATGCTTCGAATCTGCTCACGCAAAAACGGCGAGCAAGCCAGCACTTCCTCGGGACGCGGATTGCGGTTTCCCGGCGGGCGGCACTTAAGCACGTTGGCAATGTAGACGTCTTCGCGTTTGAGCCCCGCCAGCGACAAAATGCCGTTGAGATCCTCGCCTGCCGCCCCCACAAAGGGCTCGCCCTGCAAATCCTCGTTGCGACCCGGCGCCTCACCGATAAACATGACGCGAGCGCGGGGGTTTCCCACGCCAAACACGATATTGTGACGCGACTGGTAGAGCTGGCAGAGGTGACAATCGCCCAGAACGGCCTCAATCTCCTCGAGTGCGACCTCACGTGGCGCCTGATGGCTATGACCGGGGATGTGCATGACGCCCATAGCGGCTCCTACACGTAGACCTTGTCGAGACGCATGCCAAAGCCGCAGGCGACCTCGTAGTTAATCGTTCCGCGCAGTCGGGCCATCTCGTCCATAGTGATCTCGGCATCGCCATCGCGGCCGACAATGATCATCTCGTCACCATACTCGGCCTCGGGAATCTCGTGTGCCGGGTTGGACTGAATGGCGACCA
>CATZIG010000194.1 GCA_958419975.1 uncultured Collinsella sp. | reverse complement strand
GCGGCATTGACCTTCTGGTCATGCCGCCGAAGTTGAAAGGCAGATTTCCGCCCTGGCGGGCTTGCAGCGTCAAGTGGTTACGGCGTTTGGTAAAACGCCGGAACTAAAACCCGTGGCGCTCGAGGAAGCGGAAGGCCAGGCGGATCCAGGGACGGACGGAAACCTGCTTGTCCTCGTTGTCGACCGCGGTGTTGGCGTTGCCGAGCGAAAGGCCGTGACCACCTTGGTCAAAGACGTGCATCTCGCAAGGGACGCCCTCCTCTGCCATGCGTTGGGCAAACGGATAGACCTGCGCGATCGGCGCCGTTTTGTCGTCGGACACGCCCCACACAAAGGTCGGTGGCATCTGACGCGAAACATGCGTGGTGGGGCAGATGTCGGCCAGATGCTCGTCAGTTGCCTCGCCGCCCGTCACCATCGACAGGTAGTCGTTGAGCAAATCGCGCCCCGTCTTGCCGCCCGTCTTGGGCACACGCAAGTCAATGCGCGGATCGCGCGTCTGCATGTCGCGCACATAGGCAAAGTCGAGCAATGGATAGCCCAGCACCACGGCATCGGGACGAATGTCGTCCGGACGCGCCCCGGCAAGTGCCGCAAAGGGGCCGGTCTTCCACTGTGTTGCCAGCGAGGCGCAAATCATGCCGCCAGCAGAAAAGCCCACGACGCACACGCGCTTAGGATCGACATGCCACTCGTCGGCGTTGGCGCGCACCGTGGCGACCATCTTGGCAAGATCTGCCTGGGGGTGCGGAAAGCTCACGTCACCCGTAGAACTCGTGACATAGTTGAGCACAAAGGCCTGGTAACCGTGATCCAAAAACGCAAACGCCACAGGATCCTGCTCATGCGGAGCGATATGCGTAAACGCACCTCCGCCACAGATAATCACCGCGGGGCGGCGGCCATTCGGTTTATCGGGCAACGGCTCGGCACCCAAATACGTAAACGTCGCCGGATAATCCTCGGTCGGCTCCTCGCCCCACAGCGCATGGTTCTCGACAATCATATGTGCTCCCTTCGCGCAAATTATGCGCCCTTGTTTTTCGCCTTCAAGCGTACCCCACTTGAACCCGTGGCGCAGAAACACTCCGGCAATAAGTTTCCCTTCAACTGATATATCACATAATCCCAGTTCAGAGGTATCGTTGAGCAGCGTAGAATAGGGGCGTTGACCAAGCCGCGAAACACATGTGAAACGTTTCCGGCAAACCAAACGCGCGATATGCGCCTATTTAAGTTGGAGGCAACTATGGGTCTGCTCGATTCGCTTAAGTCCACCTTCACCTCGACCGGCGAGGCGTCCGTTCCGCCCGCAGCAAGCTTCGCTACCCGCGAAGGCGTCATCTATCCCCCCGTCAACGGCGTGCTCATCAACCTGGACGAGGTTCCCGACGAGACGATCGCCTCGGGCATGCTTGGCCAGGGCTATGGCATCGAGCCCATTACCGGCACCATCTATGCGCCCGCCAACGGCCGCATCGGCGCCACCACTGTCACCAACCACTCCATTGGCATGATCACCGAGGACGGTCTTCGCGTGTTCATCCATGTTGGCCTGGGCACCGTGGAAATGAACGGCAAGGGTTTTGCCCGCTTTGTCGAGATGGGCGATGTGGTCAAGGCAGGCCAGCCGCTCATCAGCTTCGACCGCGAGGCCATTAAGGCCGCTGGTCACGAGGACATCGTGACCGTCATCGTCTCCGAGCTCGATCGTCTTAAGAGCATCGACCATGTCGGCGAATCTGGAACGCTTATCGGCGGCAACCCGCTCGTCAAGCTGGGCGACCCGCTGCTGGTAGCCAAGACCAAGTAGCCAGGCCCCGCGCCATACAGCCAAAAGGCACCTCGTCAAGCGCCCGCGACCATTTGGCCGCGGGCGCTTTTCGTTTGAAAAACCATCCCGCCAATGCCTTATCTGTATAGCCCAAATGAGCCGAGCTGCTAGAATATCGAACTGTATGGATAACTATCATTCAACCGTTATGGGAGGATACGTGAACCGCACCAAAATCGCGCAGCTCTATGCCGATGCCGAGTCGCTCGGCGGCCAGACCGTCACCGTCGCCGGCTGGGTTAAGTCCGTCCGCGACATGAAGAACTTTGGCTTTGTTACGCTCAACGACGGCAGCTGCTTCCGCGACCTGCAGGTCGTCATGAACCGCGAGGCACTCGACAACTACGACGAGATCGCACATCAAAACGTCTCGGCCGCACTCATTTGCACCGGCACCGTCAAACTGACCCCCGATGCACCCCAGCCTTTCGAGCTTTCTGCCACTTCCATCGAGGTCGAGGGCACGAGCGCCCCGGATTACCCGCTGCAGAAGAAGCGCGCAACCGTCGAGTTCCTGCGCACCCAGCAGCACCTGCGCCCGCGCACCAACCTGTTCCGCGCCGTGTTCCGCATCCGCTCTGTCGCGGCTGCCGCCATCCACCGCTTCTTCCAGGAGCAGGGTTTTGTCTACGTCAACACCCCCATCATCACCACGAGTGACTGCGAGGGCGCCGGCGAGATGTTCCGCGTGACCACGCTCGACCCCAAAAATCCGCCCCTCACCGAGTCCGGCGAGGTCGACTGGAGCCAGGACTTCTTTGGCAAGCACGCGAGCCTCACCGTGTCCGGTCAGCTCAATGCCGAGAACTTTGCCATGGCCTTTGGCGACGTGTACACCTTTGGCCCCACCTTCCGCGCCGAGAACTCCAACACCACGCGCCATGCCGCCGAGTTTTGGATGATCGAGCCCGAGATGGCCTTTGCCGATCTGAACGACTACATGGATAACGCCGAGGCCATGCTCAAGTACGTCCTTAAGGACGTTATGGCCACCTGCCCCGACGAGCTCAACATGCTCAACAAGTTTGTGGACAAGGGCCTGATCGAGCGCCTGGACCATGTCGCCAACTCCGACTTTGCCCGCGTCACCTATACCGAGGCCGTCGAAATCCTGGAGCAGGCCGTCGCCGCCGGCCACAAGTTTGACTACCCCGTGAGCTGGGGCATCGACCTGCAAACCGAGCACGAGCGTTTCCTGACCGAGGAGCACTTTAAGCGCCCGACCTTCTTGACCGACTACCCGGCAGAGATCAAGGCCTTCTACATGCGCATGAACGACGACGGTAAGACCGTCGCCGCCGCCGACTGCCTGGTGCCGGGTATCGGCGAGATTATCGGCGGCTCCCAGCGCGAGGAGCGCCTGGATCTGCTCGAGGCCCGCATCAAGGACCTGGGCATGAATCCCGAGCAGTACAAGTACTACCTTGACCTGCGCCGCTACGGTTCCTGCAAGCACGCCGGCTACGGTCTGGGCTTCGAGCGCTTGGTCATGTATCTGACCGGCGTGGGCAACATCCGCGACGTCCTGCCGCACCCGCGCACCGTGGGCAACGCCGACTTCTAATCGTCGGACGTTAGCTCGCGTCGCCACACGCCAACGCTCATCGCACAAGCGTCTCTCGACATCGGTCGAGAGACGCTTTTTTCAACAGCATCCGTCAAGCTTTTGGCAAGTTTTTGGTCAGTTGGGCAGGGCTGTTGAAAACTCGAACCGCCGTTTGCCGACGACTACCGACCGCCCAGAGCGCCCTGCGCCCCTGGGAAAACCCCGCGCCCTAGGCTCCATACCGTCGCCACCCAAAACGGAAAGGACGTGGGCACCATGACCGAAACCGCTGTTGAAACCTACGACACCACAACTAGGGGCGCCGCGTCGATGGCAGCCTATCGCGCCGTTCGCATCTTGCAGCTATTAAGCGAGAACACCGGCGAGGACAAGGCCATGCTTTCCGATGAGTTGATCCGGCTCCTCGCCCATCCCGA
>CATZIG010000193.1 GCA_958419975.1 uncultured Collinsella sp. | reverse complement strand
AGATGTGCTCCACCTCCTGCGCGTCAAGCAGCGTATCGAGCTCGGCATCGTTGCTGATCAATACACTCAACGGGACTCCTTTCGGTCGCGCGGGCGCTGCTCGCGCACATCATCATAAGTATCGTATGCCTCGACGATACGTCCCACCAAGGCATGGCGCACCACGTCGGCACGCTCGAGGTGCGAAAATGCGACATCGTCGACACGGCCCAAAATCTGCTCAACGTCAGCAAGACCGCCGCGACGACCAACCAGGTCGCGCTGACTCAGGTCGCCGGTAATCACAAACTTGGAGTTGAAGCCCAGGCGCGTCAGGAACATCTTCATCTGCTCGGGCGTGGTATTTTGCGCCTCGTCGAGTACCACGAAAGCATCGCTCAGCGTGCGGCCGCGCATGTAGGCAAGCGGGGCGATCTCGATCACGCCGCGCTCCATAAGCTCATCGGTTCGCTCGCGATCCATCATGTCAAAAAGGGCGTCGTAGAGCGGACGCATGTAGGGATCGATCTTTTCCTCAAGGGTACCGGGCAAAAAGCCCAGATTCTCCCCCGCCTCGACAACCGGACGCGTCAAGATCAGACGACCCACCTCGTGACGCTTGAGCGCGGCAACGGCGAGCGCCATAGCCAGATAGGTCTTACCGGTACCGGCAGGACCCAAGCCAAACGTGATGGTATGCGAGCGGATGGCATCCACATAGCGCTTTTGCCCGAGCGTCTTGGGGCGAATGACGCGGCCGCGATACGAAAGCAGCACGTCATCGCGAAGCGACGTAGTCTCGTGCTCACCGTCGCGCAAGACGGCCAGACAGCGAGAAACATCGTCGGCAGACAGCGTGCGCCCGGCGGCCGCCTCGCGAAAAGCATGCTCGAAAAAGCGCGCCACGAGTTCGACCTCGTTCGGGTCGCCGCTCACGGAGATGCTATCGCCACGGGCGACCACATGAGCGCGAACCAAGCTCTCGAGCGCACGAAGGACGCCGTCGCCGGCGCCCAAAACGCGCGAGGGATCAATCCCCTCGGGAACGGTAAGTCTAATCTTCGAGGCTTCCATGAACCTCCCTGCGTGCATGGACCAGGCCGGAATCATCGACTCCGATGATAGCAACATCGAGCAGGCACGGGGCTGTAAGTCCACAGGTATCGTCAAGACGAGCATGATGGAACGAACCGAGCGTCAGGTTGTCACCATACTCGAGCACGGCGTGCTCGACCGTGCCCACGCGACGACGAGCGTCGGCAATAGCGAGCTCCTGTGCAGCGGCCCGCATACGGCGGCTGCGCTCGGCCATAACCTCGGGCGGTACCTGATCAGGCATATCGGCGGCAAGGGTGCCGGGACGCTTGCTGTAGCGGAACACGTGCATACGCGAGAAACCCACACGGCGGCACAGCGCCAGCGACTCCTCGAACTCCTCGTCCGTCTCGCCGGGGAAGCCGACAATAACGTCGCAAGAAAGTGACGCCTGCGGCAGATTGGCGCGTATCATACGCACCGTGTCCTCGAAGGCCTCGGCGCTATAGGGACGGCCCATGCGATGCAGGGTCGCCGTGCAGCCGGACTGCACGGGCAGGTGCAAAAACGGAGCGATACGCTTCGGATAGCGAGCCATCACCTTGAGCAAGCGCTCGGAAATATCCATGGGCTCCACCGAGGAGATGCGCACATGCGGAATAGACGTGCGCTCCATGATGGCCTCGAGCAGCTCATCGATTTCGACATGCTCGTCGGTCGTGCTCTTGCCATCGTAGGCACCCAGGTTCACACCGGTCAGCACCACCTCGGGCACGCCGGCCTCCTGGGCCTCGCGAACTTGCTCGAGCACGGACTCGACCGGCACGGAGCGCTCGGGGCCGCGCGCCTTCCACACAATGCAATAGGTGCAGCGATGGTTGCAGCCGTCCTGAATCTTCACGCCCAGGCGAGAGCGACCGAGAACGTCGACCACCTCACCATCGCTGCAGGCGGGAACGCTATCGGACTCAACGCCCAGCACCTCGCAGACACGATCGGCGACATCGATCTTGGACGGCTCGGCGATCACGCGATCCGAAAGCTCCAGCAGCTCCTCGGGATGCAAATTGACCACGCATCCGGTCACGAGCACATAGGGCTCGTTTGGATGGGCCAGCGCATGACGGACGGCCTTACGGGTCTTAGCCTCGGCCTCGCCCGTAACGGCACAGGTGTTAATGACGATCAAATCGGCATCCTGGGGCTCCACAATAGCAAAGCCCAGGCGCATAAGATCGGCAGTGATACGGTCAGACTCAACCCGGTTGACACGGCAGCCGAGGTTGACGATGGAAATATGGGGTGCGAGCACGCGGGCTCCTTAATCGAGGATATCGTCGAGGGCACTCTTGATACGGTCGGTCACCGACTTCTTACCGGAAGCGACGTCATCGCCCATCTCATCGGCAAAAGCACGGAGCAGCTCGCGCTGCTTATTGGAAAGATTGGTGGGAACGACCACGCGCAGCTGCACGATCAGGCGGCCACGCGAACCGCCACCGCCAATGCGCGGCATGCCGTAATTATTGACGCTCACGGTGTCGCCGTACTGGGCGCCGGCGGGAACCGTCACCTTAACGACCTCGTCGGGCATAATGCCCTCGACCTCGATCTCGCAGCCGAGCGCAGCCTGCGCAATCGAGATATCGCTCACCAGGTACAGGTCGTCACCGTTGCGCTTAAAGCGCTCATGGTCGGCAACACGCACGTTGACAATCAGGTCGCCCGAGGGCTCGCCGCGAAGGCCGGCCTCGCCAAAGCCGCCCACACGCAGCTGGCGACCGGTCGAAACGCCGGCGGGAATATCGATGTCGATCTTTTCGTGCGAAGGCGTGCGGCCCTGACCGTCGCAGGTCTCACAGGGATGGTCGATAACCGTGCCCTCGCCATGGCAGTCGGGACAAGGCGAGGAAGACTGAACCTGGCCCAAGAACGAACGCTGAACCGTCGTGACGTAGCCCGTACCGTGGCAGCGGCCGCACTGCTTTTCCTGTGCGCCCTCTGCCCTACCGGTGCCATTACAGTCCTCGCAAGGAGCAAGGCGGTCATAGCTGATCGTCTTTTTGCAGCCGAGCGCCGCCTCCTCAAGGGTCACCGAAAGCGAGATGGCCATGTCACGTCCGCGACGACGCTCACGACGGCTGCGGGCGCCACCGCCGGCACCGCCGCCAAAGAACGACGAGAACAAGTCGTCCATGCCCATGCCACCAAAGATATCGTTGATATCGACGTAGCCCGAACCACCAGGGCCGTCGGCGGTGCCGTAACGGTCGTAGTTAGCACGCTTCTGCTCATCGGAAAGAACGGAATAGGCCTCGTTGAGTTCCTTGAACTTGGCCTCGGCCTCGGGGTCGTCCGAAACATCCGGGTGTACGGTACGGGCCTTCTTTAGAAACGCGCGCTTGATCGTCCGCGCGTCGGCATCCTTGTCGACGCCAAGTACCTCGTAGTAATCCCTATTTTCCGACACGACCGAATCCTTCCGACTTTCATTATTGTCACAGTGCGTCCTATACCCAAGCTGGGCCGACCGCAAACAGAGGGTTTGATGTTATTGCATTTGATACGGCGAAAGCATGGCCCGTTGCGAGCAGCTCGCGAACCAAACCGACACGAGCGCGAACATGAAGCCGTTGGCAAAACCGTTGGCAAACTGCATCGCGCCGCGCTTCCACCACAGCAGACTGCGATGAAGCACACCGTCCGAAAGCACCATGAACAGGCCCATGGTAAACGGAATAAAGCACATCACGGCAAAGGCCGAGAACACGCCCGAGATGGCCGAGAGTACCAAAAACGGCGCCACGATGCCCATCAGGTAAAAACCGGTACGAGCTTTGCC
>CATZIG010000192.1 GCA_958419975.1 uncultured Collinsella sp. | reverse complement strand
ACTATTACCAAAAGAAGCCGCGCGCTCCTCACCACCACAAAGGGGACAGGCACCTTTGTGATGGTTTTCGACGCTAACGGTCGACCATCTCACGCCATGAGATTAAACTTGAATTGTTCTCTGAACATATCCATTTCTGCCTATCCTCAACAGCTCTTTGTCTCGAGGAGCGCATATGAAGCCGTCTCATTCCACCGGTCGCAACGTCATCGCCATTCTCGCCATACCCATCGTGATGCTCTTCCTTATCGTCATCACGCCCTTTTCTTTTGGCATCGCCACGCCCTTCGATCTTTGCGGGATGATCGACGCCGGCTCGCGTGCCACCTCGCTTTCCTTTATCTGTCGCGGCGTGTTTTACGAAGATGGAATTCCCACCGGAATTTGGCGGTCAAAGTTGCCATTGCTCGGTCAGATCGACGGATGCTCCCCCTATTTCTGCCTTGGACCTCAGGCGCTAAACTATCTAATCGACGACCAGCCACTCGACTCCATCACCCTCGCCTACGACTACGCACCAAACACCGATGAGCGCCACATGAACCAAGTCCTCGACAAGCTGCTTGGACAGTGCGGGCTCACCGCGGAAGCCGGTCGAACCATCTATAGCAACCAGAAATTAAAGCGAACAGAACTCCGCCGTGTCGGAAAAATCAAAGGGCGAAACGGGGCCGCCTACTGGGATGCCTGGGCAACACGCGACAAGGGCGAATTCGGACACAGCACCTATATGGTCACTGTCTACACCAAAGACGGAATTAAGGACAATGTTGACGATTTCGCGTCATCCAAACTCGGCATCCCCAAAACAACCAAACCCGCCAGCCCGGATGAAATCCTGTACGGACGCTCATTAGAATGTCGTTCAACGAGCACGGCAACATCGAGTTCGCCCCCACCACCACGAAAGGGACAGGCCCCTTTGTGGCGGTTTTCGACTCTGGCGCTCAACTGTCTCGATCTGTAACATCTAGCTGCCGTTTTGGACCTCAGATGTTACAGATCGAGACGAAATGTTCAGCAGTTCCCGTTTATCTAAATCTGTAACAACTACTCGGCAAATAGAGGTCTACCTGTTACAGAACGAGACAAACCGTGAACCGCCACAAAGGTGCCTGTCCCCTTTGTGGTGGTTTTCGACAAAAAGAAGCCGCCCCAATAAAAAGAGGCGGCATCAAGCAAGTCTATTTTTTAGCGTCCCTCAAGACCCAACGAGAACGCAGAAATGTAGCCCGGGGCTTACCCTTTCCCGAACGCGACCCTCGCGAAGCGCGTGAGCGGGCGGGAAAGAGTAAGCCCCGGGCGGACAATTAAGTGCGTTACTCGGCAGCGGCCTTGAACTTGTTGTAGTTGATCAGGCAGCCGGCCTTGACGATGGCGCGCTCCTCTGCCGTCATATCGGCAATGTAAAGCTCAATCTGCTCGACCGCACCATCGGCACGAACCACGTAAGCGGCGATGTCCTTCAGGTCGCCGTCGAGCGCGGCGCGGATACCCGGCACAAAGACGTAGTCGCCTACCTCAAAGCTGGGCTCGGCCTCCATCTGGAAGGGCACCATGCCCCAGTTCATCACGTTGGAGCGATAGCGCTTGGTGGCGTACTCGTGGACGATGTTGGCCAGGCCGCCAATTACGCGCTGGCAGCTCGCGGCCTGCTCGCGGGCGGAACCGTCACCGGGCTTCTTAGCGTAGAGCATGGAGCCGTACTCGGTCGCCTTGGCATCTGCCGCGACACCCGCGCCGGCCAACGCCTCAAAAACACCAGCAAGCTCGGCATCGAGCGCCGCCAGGTCGCCCGCGGCCTCGCCGGCCACGCGGCGCTTCTCAACGGCGTCGACTTCCTTGGAGCGGCCCACGTAGGCCGGGTCACGGCGGCTGAGCGTAAACTCGGCCAGGCCCAGCGGGTTGGAGCGGAAGGAGCTCGTCTCACCCGAGGGAATGAGCTCGTCGGTCGTGGTGACCGGGTCCATGATCTTGGAGCACACCTTGAGCAGGATGTCGTCGCCGAGGGGCTCCATCGCGGGCCACGGCTTGATGTTGGGGCCCTCGACCAGCTCGTCGGCAGGCTCCGCCTTGCCAAAGCCCCAGTACACGCGCTTCTTGTACGGCGCGTCGTCAAAGGCGTACTCGCAGCCCTCGTCCCAAGTCTCCTCGGGCAGGTCGGTCGCCGGCGTCAGGATGCCGCCGTTGGCCGCCGTCGCCGCAATGGAGCGGGCGTCCATCAGGGCCACGGCGCTCAGCTGGCCGTTGCCCGGTTTGGAACCCTCGCGATTGGGGAAGTTGCGCGTTGTGTGGCGGATGGACAGACCGTTGTTGGCAGGCGTGTCGCCGGCACCGAAGCACGGACCGCAGAACGCCGTGCGCACGATCGCGCCAGCCTCCATGAGGTCGTAGATATAGCCGCGGCGTGTAAGCTCGAGCGCCACAGGCTGGCTCGTGGGATAGACCGACAGCGAAAACTCGCCGCAGCCGGTGTTGGCGCCCTTGAGCACGCGGGCAGCCTGGACCACGGAGTCGTAGTTGCCGCCCGAGCAGCCGGCGATAACGCCCTGCTGCACGTGCAGCTTGCCGTCGACGATCTTGTCGAGCAGACTAAAGTGCGTCTTGCCCTCGCCGATCTTGGCGGCCTCAAGCTCCACCTCGTGCAGGATGTCCTCGAGGTTCTCGTTGAGCTCGTCGATCTCAAAGCCGTTGGAAGGATGGAACGGCAGCGCGATCATGGGCTTGATGCTCGACAGATCGACCTCGACGCAGCCGTCGTAGTAGGCGACATCGGCGGGCTTGAGCTCGCGGTAGTCGTCGCCGCGGCCGTGCATGGTCAAAAACGCGTGCGTATCCTCATCGGTGGCCCAGATGCTCGACAGGCAGGTGGTCTCGGTGGTCATGACGTCGACGCCGTTGCGGTAATCGGTCGTCATGCTCGCGATGCCGGGGCCCACAAACTCCATGACCTTGTTCTTGACGTAGCCCTTGGCAAAGACGGCGCGGATGATGGCGAGCGCCACATCGTGCGGGCCGACGCCGGGACGCGGGGCGCCCGTGAGGTAGATGGCGACAACGCCGGGATAGGCGACATCGTAGGTGTCACGCAGCAGCTGCTTTGCCAACTCGCCGCCGCCCTCGCCCACTGCCATGGTGCCCAGGGCGCCGTAGCGGGTGTGCGAGTCGGAGCCCAAGATCATCTTGCCGCAGCCGGCGAAGTTCTCACGCATAAAGGAGTGGATGACCGCAATATGGGGCGGAACGAAGATGCCGCCGTACTTCTTAGCAGCGGAAAGGCCAAAGACGTGGTCGTCCTCGTTGATGGTGCCGCCCACGGCGCACAGCGAGTTATGGCAGTTGGTGAGCACGTAGGGCAGCGGGAACTGCTCCATGCCCGAGGCGCGCGCCGTCTGGATGATGCCGACAAAGGTGATGTCGTGGCTCGCCATGGCGTCGAAGCGAATCTTGAGCGCCTCGGGGTCGCCGGATGTGTTGTGTGCCTGAAGGATCGAATACGCGATGGTGCCACGCTTGGCATCCTCGGGCGTCTGCGTAATACCGCGCTCGGCAGCCTCGGCCGCGGGCACGACCTCGCTGCCACCGCGCAGGTAGATGCCGTCCTCGTACAGCTTAACCATACTGTCTCCCACTCTGCCCAAAAGATTTGGGCGCATAGCATACATTCGTTCAATATCGTGCCATAGAACGGTTGCGAGTGGGTTACGAATCTGCACGTTCACTTTATCTCGGTAAAGTAAGGTACGAACCCGGCGAGGGCCGGCAGATTTGGTGCAAGAATGTCCCCTTTGACCAGTCATTTAAGAACGTCCCCAATGACTACCGCATCCGGAGCAAGGCAACGCCGCAGGTTGAGGACGGACAGCGAGCGACGTCCAGAGCGAACAAGTTGGCATGAAAAAGGCAAGGCATAGACCTTCTGGTCATG
>CATZIG010000191.1 GCA_958419975.1 uncultured Collinsella sp. | reverse complement strand
CCGCCGCTCGCAAACGAACTTTAAACGCACGAGGGTTGGCCATGCCGCTTTTCCCGCAACATACCGCCCGGTTCTCGCCGGACGTTCCTTTGGAGGGCACCAGCTCTCGCGAGCTGCTCAAGCGGTACCAGCCGCTCGAGACACTTGCGACCGGCGGTTTTGGCTCCATCGAGATCTGCCGCGACACGCACCTGCGCCGCCGCGTCGCCATTAAGCGCATCCCCCTTATCAACGGTGCCGGCATGCCCGCCAGCGACATCATGGATGTCCTGCGCGAGGCGCACACCGCCGCCATGCTTCAACATCCCAATATCGTGCAGGTCATCGACTTTACGCACGACACAGCCTATGCCTACTTGGTTATGGAATATGTCGATGGCATGTCGCTGGCCGAGTTTTTGCACCGCGTGGACGGCCACTCACTTACCTTTGACGAGGCCGCGGCCATTGCCGATGCCCTGGGCCAGGCGCTCACCTTCGCCCATAGTAATGGCGTACTCCACCTGGACATTAAGCCCGCCAACGTGCTCATCGACCACTCGGGCAATGTAAAGCTCACCGACTTTGGCATGGCGCGGCTGTCGTCCGCCGGTGGCTTTGGCGGCTCGCGCGGCGGCACCATCGGCTACATGCCGCCCGAGCAGCTCGATATCGAGACCGGCACGGTCGACGAGCGCGCCGATGTCTTTGCCCTCGCCTGTGTGATCTACGAGGGCCTGTGCGGCAGCGCTCCCTTTATGGCGGCCACGCCCGCCGACTCGCTCGACCGCATCATCGGCGGCGCCACCTATCCCAGCGAGCTGATACCACACTTTCCCCCGGGAGCCGAGAGCGCGCTCATGAGCGCGCTCTCCCCCATGCCGCAGGACCGCCCCAACAGCATCGAGGCATTTTGCGACCAGCTCCTTGCCGGTCTGGGCAGCGTGCGCGAAGGCCGTCGCAGCCTGGAGCAAATGGTTGGCGAGCTTTCGGATGACGAGCAGGAGCTCGACGGTATCGAGCCGTCGCACTACGAGGACGACGCCATCGAGGTCGACCCCGCACTTGGCTGGGCGGGCACGCGCTGGAGCCATGCGCGCGACTACACCATGCGCGCTATCTCGGCGCTAACGTGCGGCACCTTTAGCTTTTTGCTGATGCAAACGGCCGGGGTCGCGGCGCTTCCCGGCCTGGTCATTGCGGCTATCGCAATCGGAGCGGCGGCTGGCCTGGCCCCCCAGATTGGCTCGGCCATCTCGGCTGTGGGCTTTTTGGTGCTCATGGCCAACGCCACCATGCAGGCGCAGAGCATCCTGTCGATGTTGCCCGTCGCGGTGATCTTTGCCGCCGCCATGTCCGGTTGGTGGATCGCCTGGGGTCGCACCGAGGCTGCCGCGAGCGCCGCACTCACCTGTGCACTCGCGCTTGGCTGTCTGACCGGCAATACCTTCCTGGCAGCTGGGGTCGCCGCCGGCGTCGCGTCATTTTGGCTCGGCCCGGCAAGCGCCGCCGCGGCAACGGGCATGGGCGCGCTTTTTGCCCGCCTGGCGACAGTCGCGCTTTCAGCCGGAGGCGTGCTGGGGCTCGGTAACGTTGCCGCAGCGCTGGGAGACCCGCTCCTTTGGGCTGCCTTTGGGCTGGCCGCGGCAACTGCCGCAGCGTCATCCGCGCTGCTCAATGCCCATGCCAAGCGTGCCAATCAGGGCTCAAACCTTGCCGCAATCGCCGCCATCGCTGTCACCGGCATCGGCTGCGCAGCGGCGTCCTGTCTTGCACACCATATGGAAATTGCCAGCCTTGCAGCCGCGGTCATCGCCAAGGCGGCGATTGCGGGAATCCTATCCTCTATAATCGTTGGGATATGCCTATATTTGCTCGGATACCAAAGAACCTATACGGAGAGTGATCTTTCGTGAACTTCCTGAACATCTTCGAGGACCACGTGGCCGGCATCTTCGGTGCCACCCGTGCCCCGTTCTCCTTTAAGAAGCTTGCCAAGCAGGCCGCTCGCGACATGGAGGATCAGACTCTGGTGATCAACGGCGTCAACACGGCGCCGGCACTCTATACCATCCTTATCGCCGCCGACGACGATCCCATGCTCGCCCCGTTCTACCCCGAGCTTTCGCGCGAGGTCCGCGAGTTTGTGAAGGCGCAGGCCGAAAAGCGCCGCTATGTCTTTGTCGGCGAGCCCCTCGTGCGCTTTATGATCGATCCGCAGCTGCGCGCCGGCAAGTTCTCGGTCTTTGCCGAGAACGTCGATGCCCCCACGCTCGGCCGCCTGTACGAAGAAGAGCGCGCCTATCAAAACGGCCTGGGCCAGAACAACTCCGCGGCAAGCCGTGCCGCCAGCGCCCCGCGCGCCGGCCAGCAGCAGTTTGCTGCCCCGCAGCAGCAGCGTCCCGCCGCCATGCCCCAGCAGCAGCCGACGCCTCGCGCCGCCGCTCCCGACCCGCTTGCCGTGGCAGACCCCTTCGCGCCTAGCATCCCCGACCCCGCCGCTCCCATCCCGGTGCCGCAGACCGTCTCGCGTGACGCGCTTGCCGGCATGGGCGGAGCCGCCGCGACCGGTGCCGCCGTGGGCCTAGGCGCCGCAGCCGGCATCGCCTCCAACATGGCGAGCACTCGCGCCCCGCAGCGTCCGCTCGCCCAGCTCGTCGACGTCGTGAGCGGCGAGAGCCATAGCATCACCTCCGCACAGGTGACCATCGGTCGCGAGCGCTCAGTTTCCGACATTGCCCTGCGCGACCCCAACGTGTCGCGCCGCCACGCCCAGCTCACCTTTACGGGCTCGGATTGGTCGATCGAGGATCTCAATTCCACCAACGGCACGCTCGTCAACAACCGCCGCATTACGCGCTGCCCGCTGCGCAACGGCGATCTGCTGACGTTTGGCCTGAGTACCTTTGAATTTAGGGGATAGTCGCTTATGAACATCGATATCGTCCTTTTTGCAGGCCGCATCGTCCTGGTCGCCCTGCTCTATATCTTTCTGTTCGCCGTCATGAAGACCGGCGTGGGACTTGTGCGTGGACAGCGCCGCGACTCGGCTATCTGGACGATCGATGTGGACAAGGGTCCGCGCGGTATCCGCGGCATCCACGTAGACATGCTCGGCCCCGTCATCGTCGGTCGCTCGCCATCTTCGGACATCTGCATCAACGAACCGTTCGTTTCAGCCTCGCACGCGCGCTTTTCGCTGCAGGGCCCGGCGCTCATCATCGAGGACCTCAACTCACTTAACGGCACGCTCGTCAACGGCCGCCAACTCGTGGAGCCCGCGACGCTGCGTGAGGGCGACGAAGTCCAGATTGGCGACGTGGTCATGAAGGTGAACCGTCGATGATCGACGAGGAGAACAAGTCCGCAACTATGACCGACGCACCGGCCGCCGCCACAGCTGCGCCGGCCCACGCCGCTCCGGCGGGCTCCGCACCCGTGGAGCCCGAGGACACCGTGTTCTCCCTGCTTCTTTCGCATGTAACGCATGATATTTCGGATCTCGCCGATAACGAGGACGAAGAGGATGCCGTAGCGGCGCCCATCGGCGCACATGCTGCGGAACAGCCCACAGCGCCCGAAGCAACCCCGGCGCCGGCTCACTTTGCAGAGCCCGTCGCCGCGGCAATCAACGAGAGCGCTGCGGTGTTTGCGGCACCCGAGCCCGCCGCGCCGGCGTTTCCCATGGCCCCGGCGTCCGAGGTTGCGCCCGCGTCTACGCCGGCGCCCGAGCCTATAGACGTCAGCCCGCAAGACGACGAGTCGACCGCCCGCGTGTCCGAGGAGCCCGACTCCCCGGACACCGGTGATTCCGAATCAAACCCCGTGACCGACACCGTCTCTCCCGGTGACACCGCCGAAATCGACGTTGCCGCCATTGAGGCCAAGCTCAAAGACCCCGGCTCGACCATGAGCTTTGAGCCCCTGACCGAGGAGCGCATCGAGACCGACTCG
>CATZIG010000190.1 GCA_958419975.1 uncultured Collinsella sp. | reverse complement strand
CGTCGCTACTTAAGCCCCGGGAGGCGGGTGTAGGGGAATGAGCGCTCTAGGAACTCGGAGCAGCGGGCGTAATCTTTGGCGAAGTAGCTGCTGTAGAGCGAATCGAGCACGTATTGCACGGCGATGTGGCTTGCGAACTGCGTGATGCGATGCGTCATGCTCTCGTGGTCACTCACCGTAAGGTAGGCGGCAAAGCCGGGGTGAATGCGAGCGCAATAAGGCGTGCCGATGACGATGACTGGGACATGCCGACTGCTGAGGATCGGCAAGATGTCCTTGAGGTTGGGGGCAAGGCCGCTGTAGGAGATGACGATTGCCGCATGGTCGGGACCCGAGGCGAGCGCCGTTCGCACCTGGGCCTCGCCACCGTTGTGGCACGTCGCGCTTTTACCGGCGGAGAGCAGGCGATCGCGGAACATTCCCGCTGGATAGAGGTTGTGCGAGCCCGTGTAGATGTCGACCTGTCGGGCGTTCGCGATGAGCTTGGCGGCGTGGTCGAGCTGCGCGGGGTCGAGCAGCTCCTGCGTTTCGGCCAGTGTGGTCTGGTAGAGTCCCTCCATGCGCTCCATAACCTGCGCAGGGGTGGACGTGGCGTCGAAGGGAAAGTTGATGTCCACGTCGCGCCGATTGCCCGATTCGGTTGCCAGGCGGATGAGCTCGACCTTGAGGTCCTTAAAGCCCTCGAGGCCGAGCTTTTTGCAAAAACGGTGGACGCTCGCGACCGAAACATTGGTGCGGGCGGCGAATTCCTTGATGGAGAGTCCGCGGACGTCTTCGCCCATGGCAAGGGCCGAGATGCCGAGCTGTTGCTCGGTAGGGGTAAGGCCCTGTGCCTCGGAAATCTTGCGTTTGATATCCATACGAACTCCTACACTCAACAAACCTGCCAAAAAAGGACAGGTTTATTTTGGCACGTTTCGGTCGGTATCAGGAAGTATCAGGGACGGGGCGGCGTCGGTCCGTGGGCGCGAAAAGAAGTGTCGGGTTTGGCACCCCTGCCCCTGCCTGCCGCGCGCGTGGGCGATACTCAGCTTATCGACCCGCGATGCAAAGGAGATGCTCATGGCAAACATCAAGTTCCCCGAGGGCTTCTATTGGGGTGGCGCCACCGCCGCCAACCAGTTTGAGGGCGCTTGGAACGTGGACGGCCGCGGTCCTTCCGTCGACGACCACTTCCTGGGCGGCAGCTACAAGGAACCGCGTCAGATTACGGTCGACATCGACCCCAACCGCTTCTATCCCAACCATGACGGCATCGATTTCTACCATCACTACGAGGAGGACATCGCGCTGTTTGCCGAGATGGGCTTCAACATGTTCCGCATGTCCATCTCCTGGAGCCGTATCTTCCCCAACGGCGATGACGCCGAGCCCAACGAGGCCGGCCTCGCCTTCTACGATCGCGTCTTCGACTGCCTGCGCGCCCACAACATCGAGCCGCTCGTGACCCTCTCGCACTACGAGATGCCCTATCACCTGGTCGAGAAATACAACGGCTGGGCGAGCCGCGAGCTCATCGGCTTCTTTGAGAAGTATTGCCAGACCGTCTTTGACCGTTACCAGGACAAGGTCAAGTTCTGGCTCACCTTCAACGAGATCAACTGCGGTACTCAGGACATGGGCAACCTCTTCGAGACCAGCATGATCCAGGGCTTTGAGGGCCCGGCTTCGGCGGTTCACACCACGCCGCAGGCCCGTATGCAGGCGCTGCATCACCAGTTTGTCGCCAGCGGCCGCGTCGTACGCTATGCCCACGAGCATTACCCGCAGTTCAAGATGGGCAACATGGACTGCTTCATCCTCTCCTATGCCGCCACGTGCGATCCGGCCGACGTGTTCGCCACGCAGCAGGAGATGAACGCCATGAACTGGTACTGCTCCGACGTGCAGGTGCGTGGCAGGTACCCGTTCTATGCCAAGCGCTTCTGGGCCGAGAATGATGTTGAGCTCGTGATGGAGGACGGCGACCTGCAGGATATCGCCGACGGCAAGGTCGACTTCTACTCCTTTAGCTACTACATGTCCGGCACCGTGGGCACCCACAAGGACCACGAGATGACCGAGGGCAACATGACCAAGAATCCCTATCTGGAGTCCACCGACTGGGGCTGGCAGATCGACCCGCTGGGCCTGCGCATCGCCCTCAACGAGATTTATGCTCGCTACGAGATTCCGCTGATGGTGGTCGAGAACGGCATGGGCGCTTACGACGAGGTCGAGGAGGACGGCTCCATCCATGACCCGTATCGCATCGCCTACTTGCGCAGCCACATCAAGGCCATGGGCGAGGCCATTGCCGACGGCGTCGACCTGATTGCCTACACCTGGTGGGGTCCCATCGACCTGGTTTCCGCCGGCACCGGTGAGATGCGCAAGCGCTACGGCTTTATCCATGTCGATAAGTACGACGACGGCACCGGCACCTACGAGCGTCGCCGCAAGGACAGCTTCTTCGCATATCAGAAGATCATCAAGTCCAACGGCGCTGAGGGCCTGGAGTAATCGACAATATGAGTGCCACTGGGGAAAAGGTTTTGGGAAGGGCTTGAAAGGGCTCGCGATTCGAGTCCCCACCTTAGTATTTGAACCATTTGGCACTATAATCACCATAGGCATGCGCATAACGTTGCGCTTAATCAAGAGGAGAAAACGTATGGGTCTGTTTGACATGTTTAAGAAGAAGGCTGAGCCCGCGGCCGCCGCTGCTCCTGCCTCCATCTCTGCTTCTGCCGGCGCCGACGTGCTGTGCTCGCCCGTCAAGGGCAAGGTCATCAAGATGGCCGACGTGCCCGATCCCGTCTTTGGCGGCGAGGTCCTGGGCAAGGGCTGCGCCGTGTGGCCCGAGGACGATCTGGTCTACGCTCCCTGCGACGGCAAGGTGACCGTCACCATGGGTCACGCCGTGGGCCTGCAGTCCGATAGCGGCATCGAGGTTCTGGTGCATGTTGGCGTCGATACCGTCAACATGAACGGCGACGGCTTCGAGGGCTTCGTCAAGGCTGACGACGTCGTGAAGGCCGGCCAGCCCATCCTCAAGATCGACCGCACCAAGATCGCTGCTGCCGGTTACAAGGACTGCGTCGTCGTGGCTGTGTCCAACACCGCTGAGTTCGCCGACGTCGAGCTTACCGTCGAGGCCGAGTCTGCCGTCGCTGCTGGTGACGCCATCGTTAAGGTCGTCCGCAAGTAGACTGCGACATCCAAAGGATGTGCAAGGGTGGTCGGGTTATCCGGCCACCTTTTTTATTACAATGCGGCGGAACGTTTTATTGCGCGTTGGGCGGACCGGTAAACCGTTCGGACGATAAATCGAGCCGTCTGCGCCTTTGCTTTGCCGGGGGTGTTCGTTAGCGGCTAGTATGGCCTTATTGTTACGACGTGCACCGCGTCAGGAAGCGCGGTGCCGCTTGTTGGGAGGAATGTCATGAAGAAGAAGCTGCTGCTTGCGCCCCTGATGGCTGTTCTGGTCGCGTGCGTGGTTGTGCTTTCCGGCTGCGGAGGTCCTTCGGTTGAGGAGCTTATCACCGAGGATCTTACGACGCAGTTTGACGAGGTCAAGAATGGTGGCGACGACTTCCTCGCCGGCCTGGAAGAGGCCTCGGGCGACGAGTTTGAGCAGCTGGGCATCGATCCCAAGGAGTACGCCAAGAGCTATCTCGAGGGCTTTGACTACAAGATCGGCGACGTGACGGTCGACGAGGACAAGGGTACCGCAACTGCCGAGGTCACCATTACCTGCAAGTCCATGAACCAGATTGTTGAGGATTTTGCCACTCAGTACCAGGAGAAGGTCGCCGCGCTCGATTCGATGCCTTCCGATGACGAGCTGTACAAGATGGCCGGTCAGGTTATGGTCGATGTGACCAAGGCTGCTAAGACCAAGGACACCAAGGTCACCTTCAAGTACTCCTGCAATGACGACGGCGAGTGGTCTGCTGACGATTCCGCAACCAACGAGATGATGAATGCCATGATGAGCTAGTTTGTTGCGGCGTTTTACCAAACGCCGCAACTGCTCGA
>CATZIG010000189.1 GCA_958419975.1 uncultured Collinsella sp. | reverse complement strand
TGCCCGTGACGCTTGAGCAGGTCGGGCTTTCCGAGTCCGATATCCCGGCCCTGTGCGAGTACGCGCACGCCACCAACGAGTGGAAGCAGGGAAACCCGGAGCCCTTCACTGACGAGAAGTTCGCCGCCGCCATCAAGGCCGCCAACGCCTACGGACACACGCTCTAGGCCCAACCTGCCAAAAAGGGACAGGTTTATTTTGGCAGGTTTTATATCGGTAAATACCATTGAATAGTTGTTGAAATAGTTTAGCTTGCCAGCAAAAGGGGCGACCATCTACTCGTTGGCCGCCCCATTCATTTGCTATTTCAGCATGCTGGGGTCGAACTCGCTACCTGGTATAACGCGATAGCCGTGACGCAGCAACAGATCAACGAAGACGCCGTTGCCCGCGGTGAGCGTACCGCTAAAGGTACCGTCGTAGATGCGACCCGCACCGCACGAGGGACTGCGGTCCTGCAAGACGCACGCAGCAATCTCGGACGGGCCGCCCGCCTGCTCGCACATGTCGAGCGCACGTTGAGCGCCCAGGCGAAACTCGCGATCGACCGAGGCACCCTCGCAGGTACGGACCTCGCCGTCCACGATCTCGGAGGGATCGCGCGGTGTGGGCAAGCCACCAAAAACCTCGGGGCACACCAAGAGGACCTCAGTCCCTGTACGCTCGCAGGCCTCGACCAACGCGCGGTGGTAGTTGTCGAGCCCGTTATACTTGCAGCTCTCGCCCATCAAACAGGCACTCACCACGATCTTCATATGCATCCCTCTCAAGCAAAACGCCCCATTTGAGATGGACACTCAAATGGGGCGATTGACACTGCGCAACCAACCTTACTGCTGCTTAGGCATCAGCGGATTTTCGCGCGTGAGAAGATTCATAAACTCCTCGCCCGTGATCGTCTCCTTCTTGTACAGATAACGAGCCAGCTCGTGGAGCTTGAACTTGTTCTCCTTCAGGATCTGCAGGGCGCGATCATGCGCGTCCTCGATCAGTTTGGCGACAATCGCGTCCACGCGCTCGGCCGTGCCGGGGGCGCAGGTGAGCGACGTATCCTGGTTGAGGTACGCGTTCTGGACGGTACCGAGTGCCATCATGCCAAACTCATCGGACATACCAAAGCGCGTCACCATGTTGCGGGCGAGCTTGGTTGCCTGCTCGATATCGTTGGCGGCGCCGGTCGTCATCTCGCCAAAGATGAGCTCCTCGGCGGCACGTCCGCCGCAGTAGACGGCGAGCTTGTCCAGCACCTCCTGGCGCGTGGTCAGGAAGCGCTCATCCTCCTCGACCTGCATGGTGTAGCCCAGAGCACCGCTCGTGCGCGGCACGATGGTGATCTTGGTGACCGGCGCAGAGCCCTTCTGGCGGGCGGCAACGATAGCATGACCGATCTCGTGGTAAGAAACGACCTGCTTCTCGTGATCGGACAGCACCGTGGACTTGCGCTGCTGACCGGCGATGACAACCTCCACCGACTCCTCAAAATCGTCCTGCGTGGCGCGCTTGCGACCCTCGCGGACGGCACGCAGGGCACCTTCGTTGATGATGTTGGCCAGATCGGCGCCCGAGGCACCGGGCGTGGCGCGGGCAATCGCGGTCAGATCAATCGGCGGCTCCGTCTTCACGCTCTTGGCATGCAGCTCAAGGATGTTCTTACGGCCGGTCAGGTCGGGCAGCTCAACGGGGATGCGGCGGTCAAAACGACCGGGGCGCAGCAGGGCGGGATCGAGGCTGTCGGGACGGTTGGTAGCAGCGAGAACGACGATACCCTTGTGGTTATCGAAGCCGTCCATCTCGGTCAGCAGCTGGTTCAGCGTCTGCTCGCGCTCGTCGTTGCCGCTAAAGCCGCCGCCATCGCGCTTCTTGCCGATGGTATCGATCTCATCGATAAACACGATGCACGGGGCCTTTTCCTTGGCCTGCTTAAACAGATCGCGCACCTTAGCGGCGCCGCGGCCGACAAACATCTCGACAAACTCAGAGCCCGTAATGCTAAAGAACGGCACGCCCGCCTCGCCGGCCACAGCCTTGGCGAGCAGGGTTTTACCGGTACCCGGAGGGCCAACAAGGAGAGCACCGCGCGGCAGCTTGGCGCCAATCTCCTCGTAGCGCTGCGGCTTCTCCAGAAAATCGACGACCTCCTTAAGGGACTCCTTGGCCTCTTCCTGGCCAGCGACATCCTTAAAAGTCACGCCCACATCCTTGGAGGCGATCACGCGCGCGCCGGACTTACCCAGTCCGCCGCCGCCGAAGCCACCGCCGCCGAAGTTCATCGACGGGCCGTCATCGCCCATAGCCTTCTTCATACGGCGGTTGAGCCACCAACCGATGAGGAAGAAGATGGCCATGGGAAGGATGAGCGTGAGCAGGTAGTAGGTCATCAGACCCGAGTTCTTATCGGGAACGACCGACTCAAGCGAGGCGCCAGATTCAAGCACGCGATCGGTAAAGCCCGCGTCATTCGGCACACCGGTCGTCTTGTAGGCGATGTTCTCGTCCTCGCCCTTCTTGGTGTAATAAATGGTGTAATCGTCCGTGTTGTACTCGACCTTGTCGACACTCTTCTTATCGAGCGCTTTGACAAACGTCGAGTAATCGGTCTTCGTAATCTGCTGCGTGTGACCGATGTTGGGGAACAGAACGGTCGAGAGCACGAGGTAGACGACGAAGGCGATGAGCACGTAGAGGATCATATTCCGTCTACGTTTGTTGTCATCCATCTCCATCTGCTTGAACTCCATCTACTGGGGTTGATAATGCTATCTAGAATACCCAACCCGGACGGCGATAAACCGACGCGGGGCACGAAAGGACAGAGATGGCATCACTTGAAGTCGGCAAGGTTCAGATCTATACGGGCGACGGCAAGGGCAAAACCACGGCCGCCTTGGGGCTGGCTTTGCGCGCCACGGGCTATGGACTTAACGTGCTCATGCTCCAGTTTGCCAAGAAGCTACACTGCGCCGAACACGATGCCGCACCGCGCCTGGGACTGCGCATTGTACAGGCCGACCGTAACACGCCCGAGGCTTGCGCCGCACAGATCATGGAGCTCGCACGCGAGCAGATATCACAGGTCGACGTTCTGATTTTGGACGAACTCGGCGAGGCCATGCGCCGCGGCTTCGTGACGCGTGAAGATGTGGAGGGGCTGATCGCGCTGAAGCCTGCCACCACGGAGCTCGTGCTCACCGGCCGGGGCCTGCTGCCCCTCGCCGACCTTGTCGACCTGGTAACCGAAATGCGCCCCGTCAAACACTAGTTCGACGAAGGACTCTTAGCCCGCCAAGGCATCGAATACTAATTGATCCGAAGGGGACGGAGGAAAACGGATCATCGACATCACGACGGAGAGCAATGATCCGTTTTCCTCCGTCCCCAAGGGATCATTTGGCAGTGGCGCGGCCGAGCCAATTGCCGCTGTGGTGGTAGATGGTAAACATCGTAGCCGTGATAAGCCAGGTTACGGGGTAAACCAGCAGCAGGTGCTCAAGCGACGGATCGAACGGCATAATCGCAAACACCCAGATCACCCTGAGCACGACAGTGCCAAAAATCGTGAGCAGCATGGGCTGCAAGCTCACGCCGGCACCGCGAATGGAGCCCGACGCGTTTTCGATAATCGAGAAGATCGCGTAGAACGGCGCGATGAAATGAAGAATCGTCGTGGTATACGCCGAAATCGAAGCATCGTCGACAAACAGACGCGACAACGGACCCGAGAACACCAGCAGCACGGCAGACAGGCCACCAATGAGCATAAACGACAGCACGAGCGACGTATGGTAGCCCTTGCGCATGCGCTCATAGTTGCGCGCGCCAAAGTTCTGTGCCGAGAACGTGGTGATCGACACGCCGAGCGCCTCGGTAACCATCCAGACAATGCCATCTAAGCGGCCCGAAAGACCCCACGCCGTGGTGACATCGGCACCAAACGAGTTGACCGACACCTGAATCAAAACGTTGGAAATCGAATACGCAGCAGACTGAAAGCCGAGCGGCAGACCACACGAAATCATGCTCTTACAAATGCCAGGATCAAT
>CATZIG010000188.1 GCA_958419975.1 uncultured Collinsella sp. | reverse complement strand
ATGATCGCGGAGGAGTCCACCGCATGGCCGCTCGTGACCTATCCGCCGCAGGACGGCGGCCTGGGCTTCCACTACAAGTGGGACATGGGCTGGATGAACGACACCCTGCACTACATGCAGACCGATTTTCCGTGGCGTCCCGGCAACCACGGCCTGCTCACGTTCTCCATCATGTACGCCTTTACCGAGAACTTCATCTGCCCGCTCAGCCACGACGAGGTCGTGCACGGCAAGTGCTCGCTGATCGGCCGCATGCCGGGCGACTGGTGGCGCCAGTTTGCCGGCCTGCGCACGCTGGCCTTCTACCAGATGACGCACCCCGGTGCCAAGCTCAACTTTATGGGCAACGAGATCGGCCAGTTTATTGAATGGCGCTACTACGAGTCCATTCAGTGGTTCCTGACCGTGGAGTACGAGACTCACAAGCACCATCAGGCGTTTATCAAGGCACTCAACCACCTGTACACCGCCGAGCCTGCCCTGTACGAGCGCGGATACACCGACGACGGCTTTACCTGGATCGATGCAGACAACTCCAAGCAGTCCATCGTGAGCTTTGTGCGCCAGGGCGAGGACATTGACGACGACCTGGTGATCCTGATCAACTTTGACCCGGCGAGCTATGAGCGCTTCCGCGTGGGCGTGCCGCGCGAGGGCGACTGGGAGGTCATCTTTGACTCCGACCGTCCCGAGTTTGGCGGCAGCGGATATGCCGGCGAGGAGCCCTACACCTGCTCGAGCGAGCCCTATCCCTGGAACGGGCAGATGGACTCTATTAAGATTAAGGTGCCCGGTCTGGCTGGCGTGGTGCTCAAGCGCCGCGGTCCCAGCAGCTACAAGCCGCCCGTGGTTGAGAAGCCCAAGGCTGCGCCCAAGAAGCGCACGTCCTCGGTGAAGCCCAAGCCTGCGGCTGCCAAGAAGGCTCCGGCTAAGACGAAGGCTGCCAAGTCTGCTGCCAAGGCTTCGGCCAAGTCCAGCACGGCCAAAAAGGCAGCAACTAAAAAGGCTGCTCCCAAGGCCAAGGCAGCTGCTGTTAAGGCTCCTGCCAAGAAAGCGTAACAAAAGCGTTACCACTGCAATTACCCGCCCCGCGGGGGCGTAGGATACAAATCATAACCGTTCCGGGAGAAACATCCCCGGGGGAAAGGAACGTATGAATAAGATCTTCGACAACAAGCAGGAGTTTACCGAGCTCTATCGCGATGCCGTCATGAGCATCAGCGGCAAGAGCGTTGAGGCCGCCAGCGACCTCGACCGCTTTAACGCCCTGGCAAAGCTCGTGGCCGAGAAGGCACGCACCGTTGCCACCAAGAGTGACGCCCGCGTCACCGCCGAGGGCAAGAAGCGCGTGTACTACTTCTCGATCGAGTTTTTGATCGGCCGCCTGCTCGACAACTACCTGCTCAACTTTGGCGTGCGCGACATGGTCGCCGAGGCGCTCGACGACATGGGCTTCGACCTGTCCGTCATCGAGAACCAGGAGCCCGATCCGGCTCTAGGCAACGGTGGCCTGGGCCGTCTGGCCGCATGCTTCCTGGATTCCATGGCAGCCGAGGGCATTGCCGGCTACGGCAACGGCATGCGCTACCGCTACGGCCTGTTTAAACAGGAGATCGTTAACGGCAGCCAGGTCGAGGCCACCGACGAGTGGCTCACCCACGGCTATCCCTGGGAGGTCCGTCGTCAGGACAAGGCCGTGACCATTAAGTTTGGTGGCCATGTTGAGGGCTTTGAGGAGAACGGTCGCACGTTCTACCGCACGGTGGACACGCAGGACATCCTGGCCGTCCCCTATGACATCCCCGTTGTGGGCTATGCCGGCGAGACCGTCAACAAGCTGCGCGTCTGGGCCGCCGAGCCGGTCGAGGAGCACTTCGATCTGGAGGCCTTCAACCGAGGTGACTATGCCCTGGCAGACGCGGAGCGCGCCGAGGCCGAGGCCATCAGCGCCATCCTCTACCCCAATGACGCCGGCGAGCACGGTCGTCTGCTGCGCCTGAAGCAGGAGTACCTGTTTGTCTCGGCCGGCATCTACAGCCTGCTCGACACCTTTGAGAAGGAGCATGGCGAGAACTGGGAGCTGCTGCCGCAGTTTGTTGCCATTCATACCAACGATACCCACCCCGCCATGTGCGGTCCCGAGCTCATGCGTATCCTCATCGACGAAAAGAAGCTTGAGTGGGACGACGCCTGGAACATCGTGACGCAGGTCGTGAGCTATACCAACCACACCATCCTGCCCGAGGCTCTGGAGAAGTGGCCCATCGGCACGTTCTCCAAGCTCCTCCCCCGCGTGTATCAGATCATCGATGAGATCAGCCGTCGTTGGCACGAGTCGTTCGACACCACGCAGGAGGGCTGGCAGGAGCGTCTGCGCCAGACCGCCATCCTGTGGGACGGCGAGATTCGCATGGCCAACCTGTCCGTGATCTGCAGCCACAGCGTCAACGGCGTGGCCAAGATCCACTCCGACATCATCAAGAACATCGTGCTCAAGGACTTCTATGCCCTGACGCCCGAGAAGTTCAACAACAAGACCAACGGCATCTCGCACCGTCGCTTCTTTGCCGAGGCCAACCCCACCTATGCCAAGCTCGTGACCGAGGCCATTGGCGATGGCTGGCTGAAGGACGCCTTTGAGCTGGAGAAGCTCAAAGAGTTTAAGGACGACACCGAGTTCCTGAAGGCCGTGGGTGCCTCCAAGCGCGTCAACAAGGAGCGCCTTGCCGCCTACGTTAAGGCCGAGACCGGTCTGGTCATTGACCCTAACACCGTCTTCGATGTTCAGGTAAAGCGCTTCCATGCTTACAAGCGCCAGCTCATGAACATCATGAAGGTGATGGACATCTACAACCGTTGCATCGCCGACCCCAACTTCCACGTGACGCCGACGACCTTCATCTTTAGTGGCAAGGCTGCCTCGAGCTACACCTTTGCCAAGGAGACCATCCGCCTCATTAACTCCGTGGCCGACGTCATCAACAACGACCCACGCGTCAATGAGGTCATGAAGGTCTGCTTTATCCCCAACTTCCGCGTGAGCAACGCCCAGCTCATCTACCCCGCCGCCGAGATCTCGGAGCAGATCTCCACGGCCGGCAAGGAGGCCTCGGGCACGTCCAACATGAAGCTCATGATGAACGGCGCCATTACGCTGGGCACCCTCGACGGCGCCAACATCGAGATTGCCGATCTGGCCGGCCGCGAGAACGAGGCCATCTTTGGCCTGACCGCTCCCGAGGTCGAGCAGCTCTGGGCATCCAACAGCTACTTTGCGTGGGATACGCTCAACAACGATCGCGAGCGTCTGGGCCGCGTGATGGACGAGCTCAAGGACAACACGTTTGCGGGTCTTTCGGGCAACTTCGAGAGCATCTACAACGAGCTCATGAACAACAACGACCCCGACCTGGTCATGGCAGACTTCCGCAGCTACGTGGATGCGTGGGAGAAGCTCACCGGCAGCTATGGCGACCAGGAGACCTGGAACCGCAAGGCCCTGCTCAACACCGCCTCGCGCGGCTGGTCCTCGAGCGACCGCACAATTCGCGAGTACCGCGACGAGATCTGGCACGCGTAAAGGCGCGCGAGCTCCCCTATGCCAGCACGGCATTACTCGACGGGCGTGACGTAGCGCCGCGCCCGTCGCTAATGGGTTAGGAACATCGATGACAGAAGGAGAAATCGATGAGTAAGAAAGAATGCATCGCGATGCTCCTCGCAGGAGGACAGGGCAGCCGATTGGGGGCACTCACCCAAAAGATCGCTAAGCCGGCGGTTAGCTTTGGTGGCAAGTTCCGCATTATCGACTTTTCGCTCTCCAACTGCTCCAACTCGGGCATCGACACGGTGGGCGTTCTGACTCAGTATCGCCCCTACCTGCTGCATGCCTATGTTGGTTCCGGCGAGGCGTGGGATCTGGACAGCCGCGACGGCGGCGTGTCGATCCTGCCGCCGTACGAGACGCAGACCGGCGGCGCCTGGTATGCGGGCACGGCCGACGCCATTACGCAGAACCTCGACTACATCAAGGCCAACGACCCCAAGTACG
>CATZIG010000187.1 GCA_958419975.1 uncultured Collinsella sp. | reverse complement strand
GTTGCCGCGCCCCGCAGTGCCCGCTTCCCCCGAGAACAATTATCAGTGCAGGTCAATAGGTCTTTTAATTTAATACCAGTTGATATTGCTCTGTTAACAGTTTTGCATCATACCGGCTATATTCAGTGGAATTATGTATATGTTTAAACAACTTAACTTTGGCTGGAAAGCCGATTGGGGGGATAGCCGCCCCAGCTGTGGTGCAAACGAACCCGTCCCCTTACACCAAAGAAAGGGCGCCGACCATCGCGGTCGACGCCCTTTCTTATTGGCGGTTATAAGCCCCAGCGCTTATTTGTTGACCTGACCGGCGCGGACGGCAGCCTTCTTGCGGTCGGTGGCGTTGAGCAGACGCTTGCGCAGGCGAATGTTCTTGGGAGTGATCTCGACCAGCTCGTCGTCGGCGATGTACTCCAGCGCCTCCTCCAGCGAGAAGGTGCGCGGCGGCACCAGCTGGACGGAAATATCGGAGGTCGAGGAACGCTGGTTGCCCAGGTTCTTGGTGCGGGCGATATTGACGACCATGTCGCCAGCTTTGCTGCGCTCGCCCACGATCATGCCCTCGTAGCACTCGGTGCCCGGCTCAACAAACAGCTGGCCACGCTCCTGCAGCGTACCCAGAGCGTAGGCAACGGCCTTCTCGGTGGTCATGGAAATCATGGCGCCGTTCTGGCGGTTGCCGATCTCGCCGGCATAAGGACCATACTCCAGGAAGGTGTGGTAGAACACGCCCTCGCCGTGGGTAACGTTCATGATGCGGTTCTTAAGACCCATGATGCCGCGGGTCGGGATCTTAAACTCGAGGTGCGTCACGATGCCCGAGGTATCCATGCTCGTCATGATGCCGCCGGAGGTGCCGAAGACCTCAACGACCTTGCCCGAGTACTCGTCCGGGCACTCGACGACGGCCTGTTCGACAGGCTCCATCTTGTTGCCGTTCTCGTCCTTCTTAAACAGAACGCGGGGACGGCCGACCTGGAACTCAAAACCCTCGCGGCGCATGGACTCCATCAGGACGGACAGGTGCAGGATGCCGCGGCCCGAGACCTCGACGCCGCTCTTGTCCTCGAGCTCCTCGATCTTCATGGTCACGTTGTTCTCGGCCTCGTTGAACAGGCGCTCCTTGAGCTGACGGGCGCCCACGATGTCGCCGTCGCGACCGACGAGCGGGGAGGTCGAGGCCTCAAAGACGATGGACAGGGTCGGCGGGTCGATCTCGATGGGCTCGAGCTCGACGGGGTTCTCGGGGTCGGTGTAAACATCGCCGATATCGGTGCGGTCAATACCCACGACAGCAGCGATATCGCCGGCGCCGACTTCCTGGCACTCGGTACGGCCCAGGTAGTCGAAGGTAAAGAGCTGCTTGACGGTGGCGGTGGCGCTGGAGCCGTCGTTCTTCACAACCAGAATCTGGTCGCCCTGATGGATGGTGCCGGAGTACACGCGACCGATGCCGATACGACCAACGAAGTTGGAGTGGTCGATGGTCACGCATTGCATGGCCAGCGGGGCGTTCTCGTCAACCTCGGGCGCGGGCATATCGTCGATGATCATGTCGAGCAGCGGGTACATGTCCATATTGCCGTCGTTGGGGTCAAGGCGGGCAAAGCCATTCATGGCGCTGGCGTAGACCACGTGCTCCATGGCGAACTCAAGCTGGTCGTCGGTGGCGCCCAGGTCGGCCATGAGGTCCAGGCAGTCGTTGTAGGCCTTCTCGGGGTTGGCGCCCGGACGATCGATCTTGTTGATGACGATCATGATCTTAAGGCCGGTGTCGATAGCGTGACGCAGCACGAAGCGGGTCTGGGGCATGGGGCCCTCAAAGGCGTCGACCAGCAGCAGGGCGCCGTCGGCCATACGCAGCACGCGCTCGACCTCGCCGCCGAAGTCGGCGTGGCCCGGGGTGTCGATGACGTTGATCTTAACGTCCTTGTACTCGATAGAGATGTTCTTAGCGAGAATCGTGATGCCGCGCTCGCGCTCCTGGTCGTTAGAGTCCAGGACGCGGTCCTCGACCTGCTGGTTGGCACGGAAGGCGTCCGTGGCACGCAGGAGCTTGTCGACCATCGTCGTCTTGCCGTGGTCGACGTGGGCGATGATGGCGATGTTCCTCAGATTGTCTACGCGCATGTAGTTCCCCTATCTTCTATCTATATACAACCGGCACGCGTATGCGACCCACCCAGCAATGCAACGCTCGGCGGGAATATTGAGCCTTTTACCGAAAACTCGTTTATTTTAGCGATTTTAGATGAGAGGGGTTTCCTCACCTGCAGGTTCAGGGTCGCTCCACATAAAACCATCGCCGGCGCCCATGCCCTCATACAGCACATATGCCGAAAAACCGCTCTCGAGCGTGGTTTCGAAGAAGCTCACGAGCAGGGCGTCATGGTAGCCGCCGTCAATCTCGACGCAGCCGGTATAGCCGATGGCATAGCGGGCGATACGGCCCAGACCCTCGTCCTTAAGGCCCATCTTGTGCTCGGAGATAAAGTTGGTGGCCGCCTCCAGGCACGCCTCTTCGCCGTCCTCGTCGAGCGCCGCCAGATAACGGTTGGAAGCGGCGTCCTCAATTGCCACGACCACGCCAGGGTTTTCACCGGCGGCAAGGTCGTCCAAGAACGCGCCGATCAGATCGCACACCATGGCGTCGAGCTCGGCGGAGACGTTACCGGCGTCCTGCATATCCTGTGCCATCTTTAGACCTTCCCATCGAGTCCGGCGTCGTTACAGTTCTTGTGCCTCGGCAGCGATCTTGGCGGCAGCGTCGCGGGCGCGCATCATATCCATCGCGCGCTTGTCGAGCACCTTGATCTGACTGGTCAGCATTACCGCGTCGACCACACCCCAGATCACGAGGCCCGTAGAGATCGAAAACCCAAGCGCACCAACTGTACCACGAAGGCGCGAGCAGATTGCCGCGACAAGGGCGGAGATGACAACCATCTTGATAAACGAACCACGGCGTTCGCGAAGCGTGCGGGCCTGCGTCACATAGGCAATGCGAGCCGCCTCGGATGCCTCCGAGCGCATCTGGGCTTCACGCGCGATAGCCGCCGCCTCGGCAGACATGCCGCCGGCCATCAGCGAACGCTCCGCAACCTGGCCGCCCCGCATTTAGAAATCATCGGGGGAAAGCGTATGGACGAACTCGTCGAACTTCTCGAACTCTTGCTCGTCGTCGACTTCCTCGGCATGGGCAGAAACGGTGCCCAGGCGATTCATGATGTCGTCCTCCACAAACATGGGGGCATTGCTGCGCACGGCGAGGGCAATGGCATCACTGGGACGGGCATCGATCTTGCGCTCGTCACCATCGGCCAGTACGACGATCGTCGCGTAGAACACCGGCGGCTCGGCGCGAACGATCTCGATGCGCTCGAGCTTGGCGCCCAGGGCGCCAACAGTATCGAGCAACAGGTCATGGGTAATCGGGCGCTCGGCGCGGCCGCTATCGATGCCACGGCTGATGGCCGCGGCCTCAAACGAACCAGTCTGAATGGAAAGAGAACGCAACGGTGCGGGCGAGTCCGATTTGCTGCAGCGCTCGCGAAGCACGATAAGCGATGGCACGGGACCGGCGGCCATGACGATGGTCTCTATGTCGACACGAACCATGGAACACCTCCGGTACGTAGCGGTTAACACGCGGCAGCTCCACCGCATTGAATAGCTATACTACCCAATCTTTCGCACAGCACACAAAACCAAAATGAGATTTATCGCAGACAAGAAAAAAGCCCCGAGGCAACGCCTCAGGGCTCTTCACAGTTTTGATGGTGGACCTGACAAGATTCGAACTTGTGACCTCCCGGTTATCAGCCGGACGCTCTAACCAACTGAGCTACAGGTCCATCATGGTGGAGGTTAGGGGGATCGAACCCCTGACCTCAGGCTTGCAAAGCCCGCGCTCTCCCAGCTGAGCTAAACCCCCACGGAGACAGTAATAAACACCCCAGCGGCGACTCGGCTCTCGCTGGGGTGTTTATTGCGAAAGAAAGTGGTGGACCTGACAAGATTCGAACTTGTGACCTCCCGGTTATCAGCCGGACGCTC
>CATZIG010000186.1 GCA_958419975.1 uncultured Collinsella sp. | reverse complement strand
GAAGGCGCAGTCCATCAACCTCGACGGCGAGCAGTATGCCACGACCATCTATTCCTTTACCAAGCAGAAGGAGTACCCGGTTATCGTGGGTAAGCGCTTCCTGTCCGAGGGCGATAAGGTCCTGATTATCGACGACTTCCTGGCCAACGGCTGCGCGCTCGAGGGCCTTATCAAGATCTGCGAGGCTGCAGGTGCCGAGGTATCCGGCATTGGCATTGCGGTGGAGAAGGGCTTCCAGGGCGGTGGCGATAAGCTCCGCGAGCGCGGCTTCCGCGTTGAAAGCCTAGCCCGTATCGCCGATATGGACTGCGATACCGGCGAGATCACGTTCGCCTAGGCGCGCAGTACAAGCGATTGGTATGCGATGTGACAAAGGTACTGTCCCTTTGTCACATTTTTTGTATGAGGGGAGGTGTTGATATGGATGAGAATAAAATGGGATGGCGCGAGTATGCGCGCTATGCCGAGATGTCGGTCGAGGAGTTGGCGCGCGATTGCGAGGTGCAGGTGTTTCGCGCGACAGGTCCGGGCGGACAGGGCGTGAACACGACGGACTCGGCGGTGCGCATGAAACATATCCCTTCGGGGATTGTCGTGACGGCGCGTGAGAGCCGCAGCCAGTTTCAGAATCGCGCGAGCTGTCTGCGTAAGTTGCGCGCTGAGCTTGAGCGTCGCGGGCGTCCACCGCGCCGACGCGTAAAGACCAAGGTGCCTCAGCGATCGCGCCAGCGCAGACTCAACGACAAGCACTTCAACGCGATTAAAAAGGCCAACCGTCGCAAGCCGGGCGGGGAGGAATGATTCTCTCAATAAGTTGCGGTGAAATAGGGACTGTTTTGCGGTTTTAGCTGCATAAACAGTCCCTATTTCACCGCAACTTAGGGATGGCTAGTGGGTGGGGCGCCAGACGTGGAGGGCTCCGCCGAGGATGTCGACCTCGATGCGCGAGGCGACGATGGGCTCGCCGTCGGCTTGGATGGGGTAGTCGGGCTCCTTGAACGTGAGCTCGGCATGACGGCAACGACGCATGCGAACCGGTGGCAACTTGGTATGGTGGCCGTCCTTGGCCGAAAGAAACATAGGCAGGGCAACCGCACGAGGGACGGGGCCGCAGGCGTAGCAGACGTCGAGCATGCCGTCGCGGGGGTCAGCATCGGGACAGATGCGATAGCCCGAGCCATAGGTGGGGCCCAGCTGAATCGCCATGATGATCGCCCTTACGCGCTCGGCGGGCACTCCGTCAAAGCTGACTGTCATGGGGTAGTTGCGATAGCGTAGGCCAAACTGCTCAAGTCCCGAGAGGGTGTAGAGCGGAGCACCCGTCATGCCCATCTTTTTGCGCAGCTCGGTGGTGCCAAGGCCGATGGCGGCATCGATGCCGACCGAAAGCGTCTGGTCGTAGTACTCAACGGCAGCCTCGCCGCTGCCGCTCGCAGGGCTCCACGAGCGAATGCGCCCGATATCCTGGTGCTGCAGCTCGCAGGTGAGCAGCGTGCCAAAATCTTTGCCGGAGAAATCGTCGATACCGAGGGTCTGGGCAAAATCATTGCCGGAGCCTACGGGCAGGACGGCAAGCGCCGGTCGAACCGCCTCTTCTTGCGCCATCAAGCCATTGACGACCTCGTGGATTACGCCGTCGCCGCCGAGCGCGATAACCGTGCGGTAGCCCTGAGCCTGTGCGGCCAGTTCCTTGGCGTGTCCCATGCGCTCGGTCAGCACCAGGTCAAACTGGGATGCACGTGCGGTCATGTCCAAAAAGCGCTGCAGGCGCTCGGCAACTTCGCGCGCCGCACCCGACTGGGCGGCTGGGTTGGCGATGATGAGCGTGCGACCAAAATCAGTTGCGTGCATGGGGCGACTCCCGGCGTATGACGTGACGGTGCGGTCGCGCTCAGGTCGAATTGCCCCCGATTGTGGCTGCACGGCGAATACTTACGTCTACTCTATCAGGTCGTTGTGGCGCTCGATAGCATCCGCTACTGTACCGCCCTCATCCACAATAAGCGAACGGCGCTTGGGCGAGATGATGCGCTGGGCGGGGTACACGCCGCGGTGTCCGCCGACGAGATAGCTGATAAACGCCACGATGACAAAGAAGCCCGCGGCCGTGCCGTGGAACAGGTCGATGGCCATCATGCAGGTGGTGATGGGCACGTTGAGGCCGGCGCAGAACACGCCGAGCATGCCGAGAGCCGCCAGAAAGCTGGGGTCGATCCCGACGAGGCAACCGATCCAGCCGCCGAGCGCCGCGCCGATGCCAAACAGGGGCGTGACCTCGCCGCCTTGGAAGCCCGCGCCCAGGGTAAGCGCCGTCACCACGAGCTTGATGGCTGCGTCGGCAAGGGTCGTGTTACCGGAGAACCCGGCGCCCGAGAGCCAGGTGGCAAGGCCGGCATACTTCCAGGCGTCGAGCATCGCGTAGGCCGCGAGCACCACGAGTGCGCCTATGAGTGCGCGAACGAGGTAATTGGTGATAAAGCGACCGTACAGGCTCTTGACGGTTCGAACCGACCAGGCAAAGAGGCGCGCCGTCAAACCGAAGATAATGGCGCTGATAGCAACGATGACAACCGTCCGTGGTGTCATGTTGGGAACGCTGGCGATAACATTCGCCTCGTACTCGGTTCCCAAGGCAAGCGACGTAAAGTAGCCGGTAAACGAGGCGACCAGGCAGTAGATGCCCGCGGTGTAGTCGATTTTGCCGATAAAGCACATCTCCATGCCAAAGAAGGCCCCGGCAAGGGGCGAGCCGAATACGGCGCCAAAGGCCGACGAGATGCCGGCGAGCATGAGGTCGTGGTGGTCATGCTTTTTGAGGTGGGCGAGGCTCGAGATGTTGCTGGCGATGGTGCCGCCAATCTGCACCGCGGCTCCCTCGCGACCGGCCGATCCGCCCGTTAGGTGCGTGAGCGTGGAGCAGACGAAGGTGAGGACGGCCATGCGCATATGGATGAGGCGTGTGCCCAGAGCGGAGTCGATGACCAGGTTGTTACCGCGTTTGGCGGCAAGACCGTGGTTTTTGTACACCCATGCGGTGGCCATGCCCACAACGGGAAGCAGCGCGTAAATCCACGCATGGTGCTCGCGATAGTCGGTCGCGATATTCAACGAGGCCAAAAACGCCCAAGCGGCAACGCCCATGGCAAGCGAGACGATGACGACGAGTACGAGCAACTTGGCGCTCGCGAGTAGGTTGCGGGCGTTGCGGCGCGTGTCAGCAACCAAGAGATGCTCGGAGCGGGTAAGCTGATGCCTGCCTGCCGTGATGACGTCGTTCAGGGAGAAAAAGCCGCCGTCGTCGAGCGGCTGGGGATGGTCTTGCGCCTCGTTTGCGCTTTCGGGTTTGTCGTTATGAGTCATACGTTCCTCTTTTAGGTTGCAACGCAAGCATTATAAAACGCGGTAAACGCGACGAGCCGGTGGGTTGGTTTCCATTCCGTTTCGCGGCCTGCAACCGACAGGTGTATTTGCGGGTACAGGCCAAGTCGCGGTCGCGCGTCGGGGGATTATACTGAGACAAGCATAAAGAATCGGCGTCCCTGTTGTGCGCCGTGGCATTAAGAGGTGCATATGGCAGAGAAACTCATTCCGCTGGAGGACGCGCAGTCGATTGTCCTGTCGCACGTTGCTCCGACCGATCTCGTCGAGATTCCCGTGTGGCAGGCCGCCGGTCTTCCCTTGGCCGAGGACGCGGTGGCCGATATCGATATCTCGCCGTTTGCCAACAGCGCTATGGACGGATATGCCGTGCGCTCGGCGGACTTGGCGCAGGCATCTGGCGAGGCGCCGGTGACGCTCGACGTTATCGGACACGAGGCCGCGGGCCATGTGTTTGAAGGCGCTATCGGCGCGGGCGAGGCAGTCCGCATCATGACGGGCGCGCCGGTGCCCGAAGGTGCCGATGCCGTGGTGAAATACGAGATCGTCGAGGTGCTCGACGGCGATGGCAACGAGGGCTCGCACGTTCGCTTTTCGGCGCCGGCCAAGGTGGGGGAGAACGTTCGCTCTGCTGCCGAGGAGGCCCATGCCGGCGATGTTGTGATGCGCGCCGGCGAGGTCGTGGCTCCG
>CATZIG010000185.1 GCA_958419975.1 uncultured Collinsella sp. | reverse complement strand
GACCGAGCAGCGCCAGGACGGCAAGCGCGGCGGTTGCGGGTGCAACCTCGACGACGCCCTGGATCTTGGCCAGGCTACGCGTGCCAAAGGCGTGCTGGATGTTGCCGGACACGCAGAAGGCAAGCGTCTTGGTAAAGCCGTGGAACACGCAGTGCAGCAGGGCCGCGGCGATACCCAGCGGGCCACCGATACCTAGGCACAGGGCGATAACGCCCACGTTCTCCACAGACGAGTACGCAAAGCGACGCTTGAGGTCGTCCTGGCGAAACATCGAAAGTGCCGCCACCAAAATGGACAGCGTGCCGACGATCAACAGCAAAAGTTGCGGATACTCGACACCCACGGCTTGGATAGTAAAGCCGTAGAAGCGCATGATCACAAGCATGGCGCACTTAAGCAGCACACTCGAAAGCAGGGCCGAGACAGGGCTCGGGGCCTGGGAGTGGGCATCGGGCAGCCAAGTGTGCATGGGGAACAGGCCGGCCTTGGTGCCAAAGCCGATCACGATAAACGCAAAGGCGAGGCGCATGAGCGTCGGGTCGAACTGGTCGGCATACGGCAGCACGCACGACAGGAATGCGGCCTCGTGGGCGTTGGGAATCACGTCGGCGGCGTTGGCGTAGATCAGCAGCGTACCGAACAGGCCAAAGGCCACGCCGGCGGTGCAGACCATCGCATACTTCCAAGAAGCCTCGAGGGCCGTCTTGTTCTTGTAGATACCCACGAGGAACACGGTGGAAAGCGTGGTTGCCTCGACGGCGGCCCACGTGAGGATCATGTTGTTGGACAGGCACGCGAGCAGCATGGTGAACACAAACAGGCTAAACAGCGCAAAATACTGCTTGGCGCGCTCGGCGGGCATGGAGCCCTCCTCGATATCGGCCTTTACATAGGGCAGTGAGAACAGCCCCGTGAGAAAACCGATAAAGCCGATGAGCAGCACAAAGATGGCGCCCAGCGAATCGAGGTGGAACCACAGGCCAAGAGCGCTCGCGGCGTCGCCGCTCATAAGGACGTCACCGGCCGTCATAATCGACAGCACCAGAACGGCTGCGACGGAGACCAGGTTGAGACCGGCAAACACGTTATAGGACGTGTTCTTGGGCAAAAACGCCATGACCAGCGAGAACACCAAAGGAGTCGCGAGCAGGGCGAGAATCAACGTTTCCATGGACTACCCCCTCAGCTCGGACAGGTCGCGCGCATCGAGCGAGTGGGAGTCGTCCCAAATGCGACGCACGACGATGGACATGATGATGACGGCAAAGATGGCGTCGGTGGCGATACCGATCTCGATGATCTCGGGAGCGGTGGGGGCCAAAAGCGCGAGCGTCACATGGCTGCCGTTTTCCATAAGGCAGTATCCAAAGATCTGCTTCATGATGTTGCGCTGCGAGATGATGCAGGTGAGGCCCACAAAGAAGTGAGCGAAGCTAATAGCGAGCGCAGGCGTTGCGACCTCGGCCGTGGGCAGGCTGATCTGCGTCACGACGGCAAAGCAAATCGCGACCTCCACGGCAATGATGCAAATGGCCCACGCGGGCTTAAGGCCGGCCTTGAGCGATGCATCGCTCGGCTCACCCATCTTCTTGTATGCGCGGTTGAGGATATAAGGGACCAGGACGACCTTGGTGATAAAGGCAGATCCAGCCCACATAAGCAGCTCCTGCGCACCGGTAGTGGCACCGAGCGTAGCGAGCAGTCCCACGAGCACCAGCGACTGCACCGCATACCAGCGGATGGCGTGCTTGATGTTCTTGGAGACGACCACCATGGTGGACGTGACGATCAGAAGGCCGCCAAGGATGTTGACGATCGAATAACCCATGTCGTTCTACCTCCTAACCGATCCAGCTGGCCGAAAGCGGGCCGCTGACGATGACCATGATGATGAGCACGATGAACACGAACGCCATCGCGCGGGGAAGCGGGGCTCCCGCAGCGACCTCTTCGCTCGGCTCGCCGGGCAGGCAATAGCCCATCCACTTGAGGAACCAGGCGAAGGTGGCGACGGTCTCGGCAACCATGATGCACACGAGCACCAGGATCGCGACATTGCCGGCACCCACAGAGAAGCCGCCGGCGATGATCTGGAACTTCGAGAAGAACGTGTTCATGGGCGGCACGCCGGCAATGGCGAGCGCCGCGACTCCAAAGCCCACGCCCGAGATCGGGTACTTCTTTACGATGCCGCGAAGCTTGGGCAGCATACGCGTGCCGAGCGTAAAGGAGAACGAACCGGCGATCAGGAAGAACAGGGTCTTGGCGAAAGCATGGTTAAAGATGTGGCACACGGCACCGTCAAAAGCCAGCTGGCTGCCAAAGACCGAAAGGCCCAGACCAAAGAACACATAGGAGAGCTGGGCAATCGTGGAGAAGGCCAGCAGGCGCTTCATATCCTTTTGCGGCAGGTACATAAGGAAACCAAAGAGCATGGTGACCATGGCGTCGATAATGGCGACCCAGCCCACGATCTCGGGAACCTCGCCGGCAGAGACGAGTGCACGCGCGAACACGCACACGCCGACCTTAACCATCGAGGCACCATGCAGGTAGGCCGAAACAGGCGTCGGTGCCTCCATGGCCGAAGGCAGCCACATGTACATGGGGACCTGTGCGGACTTGGCCCAGGCCGCAAACAGCACGAGCAAAAGGACGATAGCCTTGAGCTTGGCGTCTAGGCCGGCAATCGCGGTGATGGCGAAGGTACCGGTGTGGGCAAACACGATAGCGGCGCCCAGATACAGGCCGAGCGCACCGATATGCGTGATGATCAGGGCCTTCATGCCGGCCTTCTTGGCCGTAGGCGACATGTAGTAGCTAATGAGGCCCCAAGAGCATGCACCCGTGATCTCAAAGAACACGAGCTGGCCCAAAAGGGTCGAGCTGTACACAAGGCCGGCCATGGCGCCGATGAAGGTCGCGAGGTACGCGTAGAAGCGACGACGCGGTGCGTCGGGATGCTCACGGTTATTCTCGCTCATATAGGGAATCGAATAGATCACGACAAGCAGGCCGATACCCACAAAGGCGGGCGCGAGCAGCGTGCTCATGCGATCGAAGGTGAATCCCATAACGAGAGTCTGCCCAAACGAGATCAGGGGGACCTGCGTGTCGGGCATGCCGGCGCCGGCGAAATTCGCGGCGAGGGCGATGGTGCAGACCGTCGAGACGGCGGCACCCAAAACGCTGAACCACTTGGCGTACGGACGGGGGAACAGGGCGACGAGCACCGAGGCCACCATCGGGGCCGCGATAGCGACCAAGCCGAGAAGGGACAGACTGACTGCAAATGACATTGTTTCTCCCTTCTCCTACACGCCGACGACCACGAAGACAAACGCCAGAACGGCGATGCCCACGACGGCCCAGGTCTGATTACCGAGCACCTTAAAACGCGAGCGCGAGCAGGAGTTCTCGATCACGCCGCATACGACAAAGTCGATCAGGCACTTCACCAGGAAGATGACGGCGCCCAGAACGGCAGCGGCGCCCACGGTCGCAGGCTCGCCCCAAGGGATGAAGATCGCGCAGAACCAGGCGACGACCAGGACCTGCTTCATGGACATGGCAAGCTTGGCCATGGCGAGCGACGGGCCGGAAAGCTCGGCGAGCGGGCCTTCCTGAAGCTCCTGCTCTGCCTCGGCCTGATCAAACGGCAGCTTGCCGAGCTCCATATAGCAGGCAATCGCAAAGGCGATGCCGGCGAGGATCACGGCGACCGGCGCGTCGACGGCGCCCGTCATGATGTGCTGACCCATGGTGGCGATGTCGGTGGAACCGCACACCAGGGCGGCGGCAAACAGCGCCAGCAGCATGGACGGCTCGATGAGCACGCTCATGAGCAGCTCGCGAACGCCGCCGATACCGGCGTAGGCGTTGGACGAATCCACACCGCAGAGGGCGAAGAAGAAGCGGGCGAGCGCCAGGCTGTACATGATGGTGATGGCGTCACCAAAGACCGGGATGGGGCTTTGCGCCGTAAAGAGCGGCAGGCCCATCGCGAGCATAAAGGCAACGGCGAAGAACAGCGGCGGCATGATGCGCAGCGCAAAGCTCGCGTCCTCGCTCTGGGACTCGGGGCGCGCAAAGAGCTTGGCCAGGTCGCGGTAGTCCTGCATGATGCTGGGGCCGCGACGGTTGTGCATCTTGGCGCGGATCACGCGG
>CATZIG010000184.1 GCA_958419975.1 uncultured Collinsella sp. | reverse complement strand
TCGACGGCAAGCACGTCGTCGTTGGCAACGCAAAGATGCTCGCCGCGGCCGGAGTCGAAGCGCCCGATTGCGAGGTCGTCGGCACCATCCTCCACGTGCTAGTCGATGGCATCTATGCCGGCCACATTGTAATTGCCGACACCATAAAGGCCGATGCCGAGCAGACGATCCGCGACCTGCACGCCGCCGGCGTCAAGCGCACCGTCATGCTCACGGGCGACCGCGAGGAAGTGGCTGCTGCGGTGGCCAAGCGGCTGGGGCTCGACGAGTTCCACGCGCAGCTGCTGCCGGGCGACAAGGTCGAGCGTGTTGAAGCGCTGCTGGCAGCCGAATCGGGCAAGGGCAAGCTCGCCTTTGTGGGCGACGGCATCAACGATGCGCCCGTGCTTACGCGCGCCGATGTGGGCATTGCCATGGGCGCTATGGGTTCTGACGCTGCGATCGAGGCCGCCGATGTCGTGCTCATGGACGACAAGCCGTCCAACATTTCCCGCGCGATCCGCGTGGCACGCAAGACCATGACGATCGTCTGGCAGAACATCATCTTTGCGCTGGGCGTTAAGCTGCTGATCCTTGTGCTGGCAGCGCTGGGCATCGCCAACATGTGGCTTGCCGTGTTCGGCGACGTAGGCGTGGCGATCATCGCCATCCTGAACGCCATGCACGCGATGGGTGTCAAGAACTTGTAGCGTTCGTGGGCTGTCCGGCCGGGGCCGGGCTTGGTTTTGAAAACGTCCTCGACCAATGAAGTGCCCCCGTTCTGCTCCTTCGGAGCTACGAACGGGGGCACTTCTGGTCTGCGGAATGTTTTCAAAACCAAGCCCGGCCCCGGCCTGCGGTAACGTTGCTGGCGGTTCTTGGGCATCGCTTGCTGGTGGGGTTCCTTGTCTGAGTTGGACTTAGTTGGTGGGACCACTCGTCTCGGTCGCTGTCCCGCGCCGTTCCGGCGCGGGAGGCGCGCCGCTGCGGGAGTGCTAGTCGGTCATTATTGGCGCCGAAGCACCGTCCCGTCCCAGCATCGCCCTCAGCTTCTCGAAGCTCTCCTCGCTCAGGCAGTGCTCCATGTGGCAGCCCTCTTGCGACGCCACCTCGGCCGATACGCCTGCATCCTCCAAAAGCCCCACGAAAAAGCAGTGGCGCTCCCACATTTGGCGCGCGACCTCCAGACCGCGCTCTGTCAGATGAACATCTCGTTTGCCCATTTCGACATAGCCGTTGCTTTCCAGCGTCGCCATGGCCTTGGAAACGCTCGCCTTGGTTACGCCGAGGTACTCCGCAACGTCGATCGAGCGCACGATGCCCTGACGTTCCGACAGAACGTAGATCGATTCGAGATAGTCTTCTCCGGATTCACGTAGGGCCATGGGCCGCCTTTCGCGATGATTGCTAGTTAGCCTTTGGATACTTTTCACAGCTTACTTTACCGCAAAAGTTGCCCATGTCTTACTACTTTGCCTAAAAGTTAGCCGTGTTTCACAAAACGTGCGGGACGAAAACAAAATGGGGACGCCCCGCAAGGAGTGTCCCCAGGTGCCGGCAGATAAGGAACGTCCCCAAGTGCCGAGCCGCAGCTATAACAGTCCAAAGTACTTCGCGGCGTTGTAGATGCCGTCGTCGTCCACGGCAGTCGTCACATAGGTCGCCGCGGCCTTCACGGTATCCTGCGCGTTGCCCATGGCCACACTTGTGCCCACGGCCGAGAACATCGACAGGTCGTTCTCGCCGTCGCCAAAGGCAATCGCTTCACTCGCGTCGATGCCCAGGCGCTCCAGCGTCGCCGCCACACCCAGGTCCTTGCCGCCGTTGGCCGGAATAATGTCGCAGAACAGGTCGCACCAGCGCGTGGTGAGCGAATGCGACACGGCATCGGTCACGATGTGCTCGTCAACTGGGTCAACAAAGGCACAGAACTGATAGACCGGCGCGTCAAAGGCATGCTCAAACGGCTCCTCGTGGTAGACGATTCCCGCGTTGCTGCCAGCCGTCACCACGCGCTCGGACAGGCGGTTCACAAACGAGTTCTCGCCCTGCATGCACAGTGAGTCGTAGCGCCCCTGCGCCACCTGGTCCACAATCACCGCAACGTCGTCCGGATCGATCGGGCAGCTGCGGTAAACCCCCTCGGAATCAAAACAGTGCTGGCCCGAAAGCGTAATGTACGCATCCCAACCCAAGTCGAACAGCCAATCCGGCATCTGGTAGGTCGGGCGACCCGTGGCGATTACGCACGCAATCCCCTGTTCGTGAAAGCTATCGAGCACCCGCTGCGCCGACGCCGGAATCCGATGGGTCTTAAAGCTCAGCAACGTGCCGTCGATATCGAAAAACGCAGCCTTAATCATCCTCGCCTACTCCTCGCCCTCGAGCTTCTCGCTCGCCTCGAGCCACGCCATCTCCAACTCGTCCATGGCGGCGTGGGCCTCGTCGATCTTTGCCTGCTGCTCGCCCAGCGCCGTGTAATTGGTGGGGTCGACCTGGGCCATGGCGGCCTCGGCCTCCTCCACGCGTGCGCGCTGCGTCTCCATTTTGCGCTCGAGCGAGCTCACCTCGCGGCGGAGCTTCTGGCGTTCGGCGTTGGAAAGGCCGTTGGGCTGACCGCTCGACTTGGGTTTTTCGGCCGCAGCCGCCGCAGCACCGGTGTCGAACGTGCCGGTCTTGGCACTCGGCGCACCCACGGGTTCACCCTCGGCGGTGGCATTGCACATACGCAGGTACTGGTCAACGCCACCGGGCATATGCGTCAGGTGGCCGTCGAGCAGCGCCCACTGCTGGTCGGTCACGCGCTCCATCAAGAAGCGGTCGTGCGTCACCAGGATCAGCGTGCCGGGCCAGCCGTCAAGCAGGTCCTCGACAATCGCGAGCATGTCGGTATCCAGGTCGTTGCCGGGCTCGTCCAGGATAAGCACGTTGGGCTCGTCCAGGATCGTCAGCAACAGCGACAGGCGACGGCGCTGGCCGCCCGAAAGATCGCCGATGCGGCTCCAGAGCTGCTGCGTCGTAAAGCCCAGACGCTCGCAGAGCTTCTCGGGCGAAGTCTCCTTGCCGTCGATGACGTAGTACTTCTTATAGTTGCCGAGCACCTCGCGGATCGTGTCGCCCATGTAGGGTTCGAGCTCCTCGAGCTGCTGCGACAGCACGCCAAAGCGCACTGTCTGGCCAATCTTCACGCGGCCGCGCGTGGGTTCAATCTTGCCCTGGATCACGTCGAGCAGCGTCGACTTGCCGGCACCGTTCTCGCCCAGCAGACCATAGCGGTCGCCCGCACCAATGAGCCAGGTCACGTCAGAGAGCACCTGCTTGGGCGCGCCATCGGTATCCGCATAGCCGGCGTCCACGTCGACCACATCGATAACCTGCTTGCCCAGGCGGCTCACGGCGAGGCGCTTGAGCTCCAGCTCGTCACGCACGGGCGGCACGTCGGCGATCAGCTCGCGAGCGGCATCAACGCGAAACTTGGGCTTGGTGGAACGCGCCTGGGCGCCGCGGCTCAGCCACGCGAGCTCCTTGCGCGCCATGTTGCGACGGCGTTCCTCGGTAACCGCGGCCATGCGGTCGCGCTCCACGCGCTGCAGGATATATGCGGAGTAGCCGCCCTCGAAGGGATCGACCTGGCCGTCGTGGACCTCCCACATGCTGGTGCAGACCTCGTCCAAGAACCAGCGATCGTGCGTGACCACGAGCATGGCGCCCTGACCGCGCTGCCAGCGAGCCTTAAGATGGCGTGCAAGCCAGTTGATGGTGCGCATGTCCAGATGGTTAGTGGGCTCGTCGAGCATGAGCACGTCGTAGTCGCCGATCAACAGGCGCGCGAGGTCCACGCGGCGGCGCTGGCCACCCGAAAGCTCGCCCACCGTGCCCTCCCAGGGCACATCGCTAATGAGACCGGCGAGGATCTGGCGCGTGCGGGGGCTCGACGCCCACTCATACTCGGGCGTGTCGCCCACGACGGCATGGTGCACGGTGTCGGTGTCGACAAGCTGGTCCTTTTGGCCGAGCAGGCCGATCGTGGTGCCGCGACGATGCGTCACGCGGCCGTCGTCGGGCTCCAGCGTGCCGGCGAGCACGCTCAGCAGCGTCGACTTGCCGTCGCCGTTTTTACCGACAATACCAATACGGTCGCCCTCGCCCACGCCGAGCGTCACGCTATCGAAAATATGCTTGGTGGGAAACTCTAGGCTGACGGAATCGCATCCCAAAAGAATCGCCAT
>CATZIG010000183.1 GCA_958419975.1 uncultured Collinsella sp. | reverse complement strand
TTCGACCATCCCGTGACGGGCGAGCGCATCGAATGCCGCGACGAGCTGCCGTGGGATCTCGCTGCGGTTCTTGACGACCTGGCCCCGCGCTCGCTTGGTCGCACCGCCGCCGGCGACGACATCGTCCCGCAGCTTGGCCTGCTCGAAGCCTAGCCGGTATTAGGTGGTTTCTTGAACTCGGTAAGCCTGCGGTAAGATATACGATTGTTTACGTAACGCGTTCCTGGGAGCCTGCATGCTCGCCTTTTTACAAACCAACACGCCCATCGTGATCTTCAACCAGATTGTCGTCACGCTGCTCACGGTCTGCTTTCTGTACCAGGTGGTCTTCTTTGTCATCGGCGCTCTTCGTGGCGAGGTCGCGCCTCCCAAGGCCAAAAAACTCCACCGCTATGCCTTCTTTATTGCGGCGCATAACGAGGAGGCAGTGATCGCCAACCTCGTTCGCTCCATCAAGGATCAGGACTATCCGTCCGAGCTCATTGAGGTCTTTGTCGTTGCCGACGCTTGCACCGACAATACCGCGCAGCTCGCGCGCGAGGCCGGTGCCATTGTTTACGAGCGCAATGACCTGGCCCGCAAGGGCAAGAGCTGGGTCATGGACTATGGTTTCGATCGCATTCTCAACGAGTATCCCGATACGTTTGAGGGCTACTTTATCTTCGATGCCGACAACGTTATCTCCCGCGATTACGTCTCCAAGATGAATGATGCCTTTGACCAGGGCTTCCATGTGGTCACGAGCTATCGTAACTCCAAGAACTTTGGCAGCTCGTGGATTTCGTCTGCCAACGCCACCTGGTATCTGCGTGAGGCCCGCTTCCTCAACAACGCGCGTAATATCTGCAAGACGTCCTGCGCTGTCTCGGGTTCGGGCTACCTCATCTCCGCCAGCGTTATCGAGGGCATGCACGGTTGGCAGTTTCATACGCTGACCGAGGACATCCAGTTCACCACGTTCTGCGCCATTCACGGCATCCGCATCGGTTATGCGCCGGCGGAGTTCTTTGACGAGCAGCCCGTGACGTTTAAGGCGTCCTGGAAGCAGCGCATGCGCTGGACCAAGGGTTTCTACCAGGTGTTCTTTACTTATGGTAAGCACTTGGTCAAGTCGACCTTCCGCTATCATCGCTTTGCCGCTTATGACATGTTTATGACCATCGCTCCGGGTATGCTGCTGTCCCTGATCTCCATGCTCGCCAACGCGACCTTCCTCATCGTGGGCGGGCTTTCGCACGGCTTCTTGGCCACCGAGGTCGAGATGCAGGCTTGCGCCGCCTCGCTCATTATGACCTTCGTGATGATGTACCAGACCTTCTTTATCCTGGCGCTACTCACGACCATCTTCGAGTACAAGCACATTCATTGCGCGCAAAAGTGGCGTTTGGTGACCAACCTGTTTACCTTCCCGATCTTTATGTTCAGCTATATCCCCATCACGGTGGCCGCTCTGTTCCTAAAGGTCGACTGGGTCCCGACGCAGCATGCCGTCAACGTTACCCTCGACGAGGTCATGCAAGGCGCCAAATAATCACCGCCAAAACCACCGCAAAGGGGACAGGCACCTTTGTGGTGGTTTTTGCTTTCGAGTAGCTGCCCAAGGAGGTGCACGATGCCCTACATCCCATTTTGGATTTGCATCTTTGCCGGTGCGGTGGTTGATGCCCGTGAGCGACGGTTTCCCAATGAGCTTGCCGGCGTGTGTGCGGTGGCGGCGTTAGCGGGCGTTTTGCTCGACAAGGGCGTTAACACTGCGCTTGACCATGCCGGTCTTGCGGTCATCGTCTACCTTGCCCTTGTGCTTACTGAGTCACTCTGGCGTCGTGTCCGCCACGCCCCCGGCATCGGCATGGGGGACGTCAAGGCGCTCTTCGCGCTTTGCACGCTTGACCCTCTGGGCGGCATCGTGGCATTTGCCGTCGCGCTCCTGGTCCTTGCCCTCTCCTGCCTCTTCACAAAATCGCGCTCCCTGCCATTGCTCCCGTTTTTGGTGCCGATTTTTGCCATAATCGAGGTCGTGGGCTGCACGTTGTAACCGTTTGCGCATCCTTCTTAAGGAGCATGCCATGGCAACTAATCAAGAAACGGCCGTCATTAAGGCGCGCATGGACCGTATTCCGTCGGCGTTGTCGCCCGAGCTTGTCGAGCGCATTTCCGCCGATCGTGCTTCGGGTTCTGTCAACCCGTATCGTTGCAACGACAACCAGGTCATTCGTCGTATTGATCGCGCTGCCGACAAAGGCACGCTTATGCGACCGGCATTTATGCGCGATACCGAAAAGATTCTTCATCTTCCGGCGTACACCCGTTATGCAGGCAAAACGCAGGTCTTTAGCTTTCGTAGCAACGACGACCTGTCACGCCGCGGTCTGCACGTGCAGCTTGTCTCGCGCATTGCGCGCGATATCGGTCGCGCCCTTGGGCTCAACTGCGATCTGATCGAGGCGATTGGCTTAGGCCACGACTTGGGCCACACGCCCTTCGGCCATGCTGGTGAGCGATTCCTCAACGATATTTACCACGAGCGTACCGGCCGCTTCTTTTTCCATAACGTGCAGTCGGTCCGCGTGCTCGATGCGCTGTATGGCCGCAACGTGTCGCTCCAGACGCTCGATGGCGTGTTGTGCCATAACGGCGAGTACGAGCAGCGTGTTTTTGAGCTTTCGGACATGTGCTCCTTTGACCAGTTCGATCAGACGGTTGAGGATTGCATTGCCACGGGTTATAGCGCAATTGAGCACCTGCGTCCCATGACGCTCGAAGGCTGCGTGGTCCGCATCTCGGATATCCTTGCCTACGTTGGGCGCGATCGCCAAGACGCCATTGCGGCGGGCCTGCTGTCGCCCGATGCTTTTGACGATGGCCTGGGTGGGGCATACAACAGCTGGATCCTTACGCATGCCTCCATCGATATCGTTGAGCACAGCTATGGCAAGCCGCGCATCGAGATGAGCGAGGAGCTGTTTGAGGAAATCCGCCGAGCCAAGCGCGAGAACTACGTAAAGATCTATAGCAAGGGCGGCATCGAAGGCGACTCCGAAGCGGAGCTGCGCGAGGCGTTCGAAAAGCTCTACGACCGTTGCCTGCAGGATATAAACGAAGGCGACGAGTCCTCGTACATCTTTAAGCACCACATTTCTCGCATTGAGCAGCAGCTTTCCTACTACGACCGTACCTATGCCTGGCAGGATGACAAGGATCAAGCGGTGGTGGATTACATCGCGAGCATGACGGACGGCTATTTCTGCGAGCTCACGAGCAAGCTGTTCCCTGGTCTGGAGTTTCCGCACCGTACCTATATTAACGAACGGTAGTTCGTATATATTCGGTATACTGTTAGTGGAAAACGTTTTTGATTGATGCACGGGATGGCTATGGACGACCTTTTTTCTGCCTCGACGCGCGAGCGTTCCTTTAAAAATGCGCCGCTCGCGGTGCGCATGCGCCCCAATTCGCTTGACGAGTACGTGGGCCAGCAAAAGGCCGTGGGCAAGGGTTCGTGGCTACGTGCCGCGATTGAGCATGACGTTCTGTCGAGTGTGATTCTGTATGGGCCGGCCGGTACGGGCAAAACGACGCTGGCCCACATTATCGCTAACCATACCAAGAGCGAGTTTGTCGAGGTCAGCGCCGTGACGGGTACCGTGAAGGATCTGCGTCGCGTGATTGACGAGGCCAAGGCGCGCCTGAATACCTACGACCGCCGCACCATCTTGTTCATCGACGAGATTCATCGCTTCTCTAAGTCGCAGCAGGATGCCCTGCTACATGCAGTTGAGAACCGTACCGTCATTATGATTGGCGCCACGACGGAGAACCCGTACTTCGAGGTCAACTCGGCGTTGCTCTCGCGTGGTCGCGTGGTGGAGCTCGATCACTTAAAGGACGAGGATATCGCGACGCTCATCGAGCGTGCGCTTGAGGCGCCGCAGGGTCTGAACGGTAAGTTCTCGGCCGATGAGGATACGGTCAAGACCATCTGCGCGCTGGCCGCCGGCGACGCTCGCTCGGCGCTCACGACGCTTGAGCTTGCGAGCGAGATCGCCGTCACGCGTCCCGATACGGACGGGACGCCAGCGCCGGCGGCGGGGGAGCGCTATCCCATCACCGTGGATGACGTTAAGATTGCCAACCCGCGTCGTGGCTTTTCGTATGACAAAAACGGCGACATGCACTACGACATTATCAGTGCGTTTATTAAGTCTATGCGCGGT
>CATZIG010000182.1 GCA_958419975.1 uncultured Collinsella sp. | reverse complement strand
GAGCACACGGTTCATACCCGTGGCGTCACTGGTTCGAATCCAGTCACCGCTACCATAGGTAACACGGTGGCTTCTCAATAGTATGTTGAGAGGCCACTATGGTATAAAGGCAAAGTCCCGTCCGGGGACGACCTGTTAAGAGGAGGGCTTTATGGCCAAAGAGAAGTTTGAGCGCACTAAGCCGCATGTTAACATCGGCACCATTGGTCACGTCGACCACGGCAAGACCACGCTGACCGCTGCCATCACCAAGGTTCTCTCCGAGACCGAGGGCTGCAAGGCTGACTTCACTGCGTTCGAGAACATCGACAAGGCTCCCGAGGAGCGCGAGCGCGGCATTACGATTTCCGTCTCCCACGTTGAGTACGAGACCGCTGCCCGTCACTACGCTCACGTTGACTGCCCGGGCCACGCTGACTACGTCAAGAACATGATCACCGGTGCTGCTCAGATGGACGGCGCTATCCTGGTCATCGCCGCTACCGACGGCCCCATGGCTCAGACCCGCGAGCACATCCTGCTCGCCCGTCAGGTCGGCGTTCCCTACATCGTCGTCTTCCTGAACAAGTGCGACATGGTCGACGATGACGAGCTCATCGACCTCGTCGAGATGGAGACCCGTGAGCTCCTCTCCGAGTACGATTTCCCCGGCGACGACATCCCCGTCATTCGTGGTTCCGCTCTGGGCGCTCTCGAGGGCGACGCCAAGTGGATGGACGCTATCCGCGAGCTCATGAAGGCCGTCGACGAGTACATCCCGACGCCTGCTCGTAACAACGACCTCCCCTTCCTGATGGCCGTTGAGGACGTTATGACCATCTCCGGCCGTGGTACCGTTGCTACCGGCCGTGTCGAGCGCGGTGAGCTCAAGCTCAACGAGCCCGTCGAGATCGTCGGCATCAAGGATACCCAGAACACCGTCGTTACCGGTATCGAGATGTTCCGTAAGTCCATGGATTTCTGCGAGGCTGGCGACAACGTCGGTCTGCTGCTCCGCGGCATCAAGCGCGAGGACATCGAGCGCGGCCAGGTTCTCTGCAAGCCCGGTTCGGTTACCCCGCACACCAAGTTCACCGGCGAGATCTACGTTCTGACCAAGGAGGAGGGCGGCCGTCACACCCCGTTCTTCGATGGTTATCGTCCTCAGTTCTACTTCCGTACCACCGACGTTACCGGTACGGTCAAGCTCCCCGAGGGCACCGAGATGGCTATGCCTGGTGACCACATCACCATCGAGGGCGACCTCATCCACCCGATCGCCATGGAGGAGGGCCTGCGCTTCGCTATCCGCGAGGGTGGCCACACCGTCGGTTCGGGCATCGTCTCCACGATCATTGAGTAAATTAGCTCTTTGATATAGCTGACTTAGAGAACCCGGCACTTATATGGGTGCCGGGTTCTTTTCTGCAATGGATATTGAGCCGTTGCTGGTGTCGAGAGGATCGATAATGGTCCTGGATGCACCGTCGATTAGCTCTCGATGCCTTCATTGATGTGTTCCAAATATGAATGGATCCACCGAGAACCAATTGACTCGAGGTTTTCATTGACAGCACTTACGTGGAGCTGATAAAGTAACAACTCGTGCCCGTACGGGGCGGAAATGAAAGGTTCAGGATACATGCGTACTCTAGTTACTCTTGCGTGCACTGAGTGCAAGCGCCGCAACTATACGACCACCAAGAACAAGTCGACCATGCCTGATCGTATGGAGATCAAGAAGTATTGCCCCTGGTGCCGTCACCACACGCTGCACAAAGAGACTCGCTAGTCTCTAGTCACATACGCCAGTAGTTCAATTGGTAGAGCATCGGTCTCCAAAACCGAGTGTTGAGGGTTCGAGTCCTTCCTGGCGTGCCAGTCATTATTCCGTAAGCTCCCACTTGGGGGCTTACGGTTTACTCATGTATAAGCGCATTGCGCGGAGGTAACCCAAATGGCCAACAAGAAGAACAAGAAGAAGGCTCAGCAGCCGGCACCTGCCAACAAAGCTGCCGCCAACTCCAAGGTTGAGGCCAAGAAGGCCGTTGCCAAGAAGAACGAGAAGGCTGCGAAGTCCAAGAAGAACGAGAAGCCTGGTTTCTTCGCCCGCACCAAGAAGTATTTCGCTTCGGTCAAGTCCGAGATGAAGCGTGTCACGTGGCCCGATAAGAAGGAGCTCGTGAACTACTCGGTTGTCGTTTGCGCTTCTCTGATCGTCGTCGGCGTCGTCATCGCTCTGCTCGATGCTGGCTTTGGCGAGGCTCTTGCTCTGTTCTCTGGATTGAGGGGCTAAACCATGTCTAAGCGTTGGTACGTCGTTCACACTTACTCCGGATACGAGAACCGCGTAAAGTCCGATCTCGAGCATCGTATCGAGACCATGGGCATGCAGGACCGTATCTTTGATATCGAGATTCCTATGGAGCGCGTCACCGAGATTAAAGAGGGTGGCAAGCGTGAGACCAAGGATTCCAAGATCTTCCCGGGTTATGTCCTGGTCCGCATGGAGATGGATGACGATGCTTGGACGTGTGTTCGTAACACGCCTGGCGTCACCGGTTTCCTAGGCGGCAACGGCAAGCCCGCTCCGCTTTCCCGCGACGAGTACAACAAGATGACTCGTCGTCCTGGTAAGGGCGATTCGCCCAAGCGCACCTCGGTTGATATTCAGGTCGGCACGTCCGTCCGCGTCACCGATGGCCCGCTTACCGACTTTGATGGCAAGGTCTCCGAGGTTAACACCGAGGCTGGCAAGCTCAAGGTCACGCTGATGATCTTTGGCCGCGAGACGCCGGTCGAGCTCGACTTTAACCAGGTCGCTGTCATCGCTTAAGTTTTCGTCCGTTCGCGCGAGCGTGCTTCTTCTGTGACTGCTCATCTCAGGAGTGCTTCTAACACGTGCGTGCTTACGATATAGCAAGTACTTCACACTCGTGATTCGAAAGGAATGACCATGGCTGAGAAGAAGGTTGCCAACGTCATTAAGCTCCAGATTCCTGCTGGTGCAGCTAACCCCGCTCCTCCCGTCGGCCCCGCCCTGGGCGCTGCTGGCGTGAACATCATGCAGTTCTGCCAGGCCTTTAACGCCGAGACGCAGGACAAGAAGGGCGACATCATCCCCGTTGAGATCTCTGTCTACGAGGATAAGTCCTTCTCCTTCATCACCAAGACCCCGCCGGCGGCTCACCTCATCAAGAAGGAGCTGAACCTCAAGTCTGGTTCCGCTAAGCCCCAGGCCGACAAGGTTGGTCAGCTCTCCCGGGAGCAGCTCACCAAGATCGCCGAGATCAAGATGCCGGACCTCAATGCCAACGACATTGACGCCGCCAAGAAGATCATCGCCGGTACCGCCCGCTCCATGGGCGTCACCATCGCTGAGTAGCGATTTCTTATGGTAACGACGGGTGCTCCGACCGGGGCGCCCGTTAAATGTGTGCAATAGGGCACACGATACGATGTGGGAGGGTTCACGCCCGTTTAACCACAGGAGGTAATGCACATGGCTAAGCATGGTAAGAGCTATAACGCCGCTGCCGAGAAGATCGACCGCGCCACGCTCTACACCCCCCTTCAGGCTGCCAAGCTCATCAAGGAGCTCGACACCGCCAAGTTCGACGAGACCGTCGAGTCCCACTTCCGTCTGGGCATCGATACTCGTAAGGCTGACCAGAACATCCGTGGTTCCATCTCCCTGCCCCACGGCACCGGCAAGACCGTTCGTGTTGCCGTCTTCGCCGAGGGCGAGAAGGCCCGCGAGGCCGAGGCTGCCGGCGCCGACATCATCGGTTCCGACGAGCTCGTCGCCCAGATTCAGAAGGGCGAGATCAACTTCGACGCCGCTATCGCTACGCCGAACATGATGGCCAAGGTTGGCCGCATCGGTAAGATCCTTGGTCCCCGTGGCCTCATGCCGAACCCCAAGCTCGGCACTGTGACCATGGACGTCGCCAAGATGGTCTCCGAGCTCAAGGCTGGCCGCGTTGAGTACCGCGCCGACCGCTACGGCATCTGCCACGTGCCCCTGGGCAAGAAGTCCTTCTCTGAGCAGCAGCTCGTTGAGAACTACGCTGCCCTGTACACCGAGATCCTGCGCGTCAAGCCCTCTTCTGCTAAGGGTAAGTACGTCAAGTCCATCTCCGTGTCTTCCACCATGGGCCCTGGCGTCAAGGTCGATCCCGCTGTCCAGCGTGACTTCCTGGCTGAGTAACTGCTAGTTACTGCCTGAGCAAAGCAAGCATTGCTAAAGAAACCC
>CATZIG010000181.1 GCA_958419975.1 uncultured Collinsella sp. | reverse complement strand
ACGAGCGGGGGCTCCTGTCGTTTCCGTGCCCCTGGATTGGGTCATAGTGTCTGACATTGATAGGACATCGAGGTAACCACCGCTGGACTTATCGAATGAAGTTGGTCGTTGCGCGATCTGCCTCGGGTGCGTTGATACCGGCGGCCTGTCCTGCCTCGATACAGCGCAGGAGCCAGGCCATGTTTTTGCCGATGTTTCGCATGGTGGCAAGGCCCTCGGCATCCCCATCGGCGTCGCCGGGCACGCGGCCAAACACGTTGTTCCAGTAGGTGGAGGCAACCACAGGCATTTGCTTAATGGTGAAGTACTTGTTGAGCACATCGAACGTGGTCGACGTGCCGCCGCGACGGGCGACGGCGACCGCGGCGCCGGGCTTGTGCTCAAAGGCATGCCCGCCTGCATAGAAGGCGCGATCGAGGGCTGAGAGGATGCGTCCGCTGGGATGCGCATAGTAGACGGGGGAGCCAAAGACAAAGCCATCTGCCTGCTCGGCGGCAGCGATGAGCTCGTTCACCACGTCGTCGTCAAAGGTGCAGCGACCGCCAAGCTTGCCGCACTGGCCGCAACCGATGCAGTCGCGAATGGGCTTGGCGCCCAGCTGGAACACCTCGGTATCGATGCCCTCGGCGTTGAGTTGCTCGGAGACCTCGGCGAGTGCGCGGGCGGTATTGCCGTTTGCCTTGGGACTGCCATTGACCAAAAGAACCTTCATCACAAACTCCCTCTGCTGTTGGTGACTTCTGCAGAGGATTATCGCACGATGGGGGAGGCGGTGCGGGCGCGGTGCTAATCCAGTTTGGTACCTGGCACCTGCACGGCTTTACCGAGCAACGCTTTGAGCTCGTTCAAAATGGAAACGGGCTGTCGATTGACAGCGTCCAGATGAAGCGTCGCCACACGAATGGGCGGCTGATATTCAAGCGAGCCGATGAGCACGGGAGAACCCAGGAATCGTTCGATTTCGTTTGCGAGCTCGTCGATTGCCTCGGGGCCGAGCTCATCGAAAAGCGCCACGAACATTGGTCCCGTCGAGCGGAACAAGCGACCCTTGCCGCGCGAACAGTCCATGAGGCAGGCGGCGCTTTCGGCGAGCACGCGGTCGCCTGCATCGAATCCAAAGCGGGCATTGACTTCGGCGATATCGTCGACCTTAATGGCAATAAAGCCTGCCTCGCGCGCCACGCGGCGCATCTCTCCAATAGCGTTGACCAGCGCGTGGACATCGCCCAGGCCCGTTACCGAGTCGGTCGTATCTGCCAAGCTTCGGTTGATGATAATGCCCACATACATGCTGGGCTCGGTATCGGTGCCGTCCAAACGGTAGCCCGTGCAGTCGCAAAGCACGTATTTTCCGGTGGCATCCATTACGCGATACTGCATGTAATGGAAGTGCCACGTGCCGTTTATCACCATGTCGAGCTCGGCGCGTACGTTGTCGCGGTCCTCGGGATGAACGCGGGCGAGCCACATGTCGAGTGAGTTAAAGGGGTGCTGGGAGGGCAGGTCAAAATCGCGCACGACGTTAACCGACCATTGCGATTCGCCCGTATCGAGGTTAAGGATGAACGGATAGCGTGTCTCGGAGCTCATGGAGATCGCTTGGAACACCCGGTCGTTGCAGGGAAGCTGATCGACGATTGGGCGTTGCGGCGCGTCATTGTCTTTCGGTTGCTGCACACGATGCATAAGCTTATAGCGATACATCTTGCGATCGGCATCCATCGTCATCTGGCGACGCGTGTCGCCAGCAAGTGGATCGACGCGCGAGCAGCCAAAGCTAAAGCTGGCGATCATGGGCGCCTTGCCACCTGAGCTCGCCTCGATCAGCCCGGCACGTACCCGCTCCAAGCGCTGCTCGAGTTCGGTCTCGTTTGCGGAGAGCGAGATGAGCACAAACTCGTCTCCACCGATACGGAACAGCATCTCATCGTGCTCCATGGTTTCGGAGAGCGTGCGGCAGATGCTCAGAATATAGCGATTGCCTTCGGCGTGGCCAAACCTATCATTGCAATGTTTGAGATGGTCGATGTCAATATAGGCGCAGGTGAAGGGGTCACCTTTGTGCCAGAGTTGCTCGACGTGACGGTCGAGTCCGCCGCGGTTGCCCAAGTTGGTGAGCGGGTCGATATAGGCGTTGCTCTCAAGCAGCCGGCGCTCTTGTTGCAGGATGGCATGCGTCTTTTGCAGTTGCTCGCCAACGGCGCGCAGCTCAGCAGGCAGCGCGGCAACATCGAGTTCGGCGGTCGAGATGCCATTCGCAAGTCGCTGAAGATAGGCAATAATCGATTGCTCGCCCAGGCGATATGACTCGTTCATGATGGATAACCTCCTTGGGCGGAACAACGGTTTGTATCATATCCCCAATTCGGTTTGAACTGGGGATATAAGTTAGCTAATGGAGACAAATGCCCCCTTCGGCGGTGGCGTTTTGCGCGCGAGCGTATCAGTTGTTATTGCCGCCATCGAGCAATGCCTCAAAATCCTTCGCCGGCATGGGGCGGTAGTAGAGGAAGCCCTGAGCGTAGCGGGCACCCATGTGGCGTAGCATGTTTGCCTGCTCATCTGTCTCGACGCCTTCGATTACAATGGGCAGATGGAGCGACTGCGCCATCTCGAGCATCGATGACACGATCTGCGCGCTGCGGCCTTGATCGCGGTCGGTGGGCACAAAGGTGCGGTCGAGCTTGATGACGTCGACATTGACGTTCTTGAGCATCGCGAGCGTGGACTGACCGGTGCCAAAATCGTCCATATAGGTCGAGAAGCCGCGGGTGTGCAAGTCGGCTGTCAGTTTGTCCACGGCTTCGGACTCTCCCGTATAAGCCGTCTCGGTGATCTCGATACGCATGAGCTCGGGCGGTAGGTTGTATTGGGCGGCAAGCGCCCCCATATGCTCGGCAACGTCGCAGGCAAGGATATCCACGCGCGACACATTAAGCGAGACCGGAACCACACGAAGGCCGCGATCGAGACGCTCGCGCAGCCACGAGGCGACACCCTGCCAAATGTACTTGTCGAGCGTCACCACAAAGCCGCTTTCCTCGAGTGCGGGGATAAACGTTGCGGGCGAAATGAGAGAGCCGTCCTTGTCAATCCAGCGCGTAAGTGCCTCGGCGCCAATGATCTCGCCGGTTTCCATATCGACCTGGGGCTGCAGGTAGTACGTGATGCGGCCATTTGAGAGCGCGTACTGGAACTCGGTCAGCGTGCGGTGGAACGCAATCTCGTGTTCATATTCTTCGGGGCGGAAAATAGCAATGCGCTCCTTGAAGTCGTTTTTGGCGCGTCGATTGGTAAACATGGCCTTTGCCTGCGCATCGATGGTGATCTCCTCATTGGAGTCGATGGGGTAAATGCCCATGGACGGCCAAAAACCTACGCCGTCATCATGCCTGGCTACTGCCTCGCGAACGCGGTTGTAGATTTGATGGACGGTGATGTGCTTAAAGGGGATGAGTACGCAAAAGTCATCTTGGCCCCAGTACCCTGCGACGCCCATATCGGCATTCTCGATGTCCTTGAGGACCGTGCCCACATCGGCGAGTACGCGGTCGCCCTCGGCCTGGCCGTGCCATTCATTAAACAGGCGCATGTGACCCATGTCGACGGTGGCGATGCACCAGGTGTCGTCGCGCCTTGCCTCGAGAAATGCGTTGGCGCGCCGCATAAACTCGCTGGGTCGATAGAGACCCGTGAGCGAGTCGATACGTTCGGCGATGGCGCTTTTGCGCTCCGCCTCGGGTATGGGGAGGCTGTCGTTGGGAACAAGCCCGCCGGCCGTGCGAAGGCGACGGTCGAGTTCGCCTAAAACGGTGGTCGCTTGATGGGTTAACTGCTCGTAAAAGGCCGGGACGACAAGGCAGACGGGAGTAATGGTGTCGCCCGCGATTTGAACAGGAGCGAAAACAGCCTCTTTAAGGTGGCGGGTCAGTTGCTCGAATGCCTCATGGTCCAAATCGTTGCTGAGCACGACGAACTGGACGCTTCGTGAACGGAAGACCCGGCTTCTGCCGCGGGTGATCGACAGCATGCGGCCTGCGTATTCGGCAAGCATGTTGTCGACAGCCTCGGCCCCGTAGAGCTCGTTGAGATTCGCCGTGCCACGAATGCGCACCGCTATAAGCCCCGTCTCGCAGCGGTCGCGACGGCAGGCATCGATAGCGTTGACCAGCATGCGCTGCGTTCCGAGGCCTGTGGCGGCGTCGACGGTTTCGGCAAGCGAGTGGTTGACGAGTTCGCCGACATAGAGCGAGGGGACATTTCCGTCGCCGTCGATGCGAAACCCGCGAGCACGGCAGAGAACGTAGTCA
>CATZIG010000180.1 GCA_958419975.1 uncultured Collinsella sp. | reverse complement strand
TGCCGTAGAAGATGTTGTCGCCGAGCACCAGCGCGCACGGCTCGCCGGCGATGAAGTCCTCGCCGATGGTGAAGGCCTGCGCAAGGCCGTCCGGCGAGGGCTGCTCGGCGTAGGACAGGTTCACGCCGTAGCGCGAGCCGTCCCCAAGCAGGCGCTGGAAGTTGGGCAGGTCGGTCGGCGTGGAGATGACCAGGATGTCCTTGATGCCCGCCAGCATGAGCGTGGACAGCGGGTAGTAGATCATGGGCTTGTCGTAGACCGGCAGCAGCTGCTTGGAGGTCACGAGAGTGAGCGGGTACAGTCGCGTGCCGGACCCGCCCGCGAGGATGATGCCTTTCATTTAATCTGTCCTCTACAATCGAAATGCGCTTTAGATCGAGTGATAAATAAGACTTGGGTATCCTATTTTGCTAAACCCCCTCATTCTTAACGAAATAGGCAAGGTAATGACTGCGGAATATGGCTACCTGAATTGCCCCTTCCATTTTTCGATGCTCGACCAAGGGAGATTGATTCCGGTTATTTCAGGTTGGTTAATCCAATCAGCCATTTTGAGTAAAAAGTCATCTTCTCGTTCGAAAACAGGAAGTCCGGTATCTTCACCGATGATCGCGTGCCAAATGTTGGTAATGGACTCACTTTGCTTCAACGCTATGAAAAGCGCCAGTATCGAAAATCAATTTATAATCCCACAATGATGTGAATTCGTTCGGGCAAATAACGACCGCAAAGTGATACAAGCGAATAAGATCCGGCAAGAGTTAGCGCCCAAACAGCAAATGTCGAAACACCAAGTGGAATGACGAATAATCCAAGCAGTTTCCAAACGGCCTTGAGAACAAGTATATGGCAGAGGTAGATTCCAAAAGAGGCGTTCCCAAGGTCAACAAGCAAAGTAGAAGATAATCGCGACTTGAATGATCCCGGAACCGCCATAAGAAGCGCGATCACAGCTAAAGAGGTCGCGGCAGAACCGAGCTTAAGCTGAGTTGTGGCCATATTGAAATCGCCAGTCAAATACCACCAGAAGCCTGCGACCTCCTGAATTATTAAAAATATAAAGAGCACTGCAACAAGCTGAGTGGTTCGTCCTTCAATGAGCGCAGCCCAACGCCTCCAGTCGAGACCGAAAACATAAAAGATGAGCCACATGGGGCAGAAAACCTGTATTAGAGGCAATGCGATACCGGCAACGGCAGCGAGCTCCCTTAGAAGCAAGCAAGCCGGTGTCACACAATAGACAAAGAACCTATACCGTGAAAGGAGCCTGAACAGTACCGGAGTAAGCAGCACAAGCTGTGAATAGACCAATAGATAGTACATCTGAGCCGATACGGAGCCCACGGCGAACGCCAGAAACCCAGACGCCCATGAAGGGCGGGAAACGCCGCAAGATAGATAACGCTCCAGAACGCATAAGGTCCGGCAACCTTGCTAATGCGGCGTCGAAGACCCCCCCCGCATTAAATTTGCGCTCGTCGGTAAGAACACCGGATAAAAACAAGAACAACGCAACAGAAAAGTTGAGGAATGGGCGAATGGCGACCGACGCGGCACATTGAGGAAGACAGTGGATAAGCACCACTGCGGAAATCGCAAGCCTACGAAGAGCTTGAAGGTAGCGATCCTTGGCCATCTATGCTCTCCTTCCAACGAGTCTCTTTAGTCGTCGTTTAATACCACCAAGCTTGCCGCGGACACGCTGCCAGAGAGTGGGACGGAAATCCCACTTGTCCATGAGATCTGGGATGGAAAGCCCGGCAGACACGTCGTTCAAGAACTCGTCGCGCTTTGGATAAGGCGTGACAGAATGGACGAGGCTAGGGTTGCCCGCGATTACCCCATCAAGCGTCGCCGGACCGTTTGCAGTAAGCCCAGAAATAGCCTCGAATGCCCGCACGCCCTTCTCGGTATTGCATAGGACGGCAGATACGCCCTTGGAGTTGTCGACCTCGGGATGGGTATTCTGGAACCCCCAGAAATCACCGAGCGTGATATCGGCGCCGCTGGAGCGCTTTGCTGGACATGCCAGACAGGACGAACGAAGGCTCGCATTGGCCAGAAACGCTTTCATGTACCAGTCTTTGCCGAATATCTGGGACTCGGTGTCCCCGGTGTTGTCTTTCTCCGCTATGTGCTTGTACATAGCGGAGAAAGACAACCATCCGGTTGTCTTACTCCGCATATTGACGTCGCAGACGTCCGACCCGAAGGCCTCACCACGGTAGTCGACCCAGCGCGACCAGAGCTCTGGAGACGGAACACCGTGGCAGATGACGTCGACGCCGAGGAAGAGGTCAGAGTCGGCGAGTTTCCCCAGGTATGAGCGCATGCCAGCCACCTGGCATGCAGTACCGGCAAAGAGCGCCGGCCTGCCTTCACGCAGGGCAGCGCGGACGCCCTCGAAGACGCCGCGGCCAACCGCGCTCTGAACGTATTTCGAGCGCATAACGGCGCCGAGCGCCGGCCTGTCCTCCACGAGCACGTGACGAAGCTCGCGGCAACCGTCCGTCCACGCGGCGCCCGCCACAACACCGCCGCGCGAGAGAGCGTCACCGGCGAGTAGACCGAACACGCCGCCCGACGACGATCTATCGAGCAAGCCGACGTCATGAGCCTTCGCCCAGAGGGCGAACTCGCACCCGTCCTCCCCAGGGGCGTTGAGCGCCGGGCATACGGCGTCGCACGCCCCGCAGCCTACGCACCCGGAGGCGTCGACGGTGGGGTGTAGGAAGCCACAATCATCGGGTTCCATGGAGATGCTTGACTTGGGGCAGCGGGCAGCGCACGCGCCGCAGCCGCAGCAACGGTCGCCAAGCGAGACGACCCTCGGGGATTTCTCGGAATCATTCATGATGGACCCTATCTAAGGAACGGGAGACGAGAGACGACCGCGATACGTTCGTCCTTCGTTAGGACGGCGAGCCAAAGGGCTATGGCGAAAAGCGCGCTGTAAACGGCGCCCCACTCGAGGAACGCGGGCCATCCGTTGACGGGCAGGACCGCCGTGCCAGCGAGGCAGGCGACGGTGACGGCAGCCCAGGCGAGCAGCACCGGCAGGTTCCGCTTCCAGAAAAAGAGCATGTCGAGACCGACCCGCTTCTGGTAGTACCAGTTCATCCACAGTCCGTTGCCGAGCACGATGCTGACGACATAGGCGATCGCGGGGGCCCACGGCCCCAGCGCCGGGGCGGCCGCGGCGGTGAAGGCAACGTTCCCGACCGCCATCGCAAGGTAGACGAGACTCCTGGCGTGGTGCATGTTCTTGGCCCTCTGGATCTCGATGCCGACGTTCTGACAGAGGGGCACCATGACGGGTAGCGTCATGGCGAGCACGAGCCAGTAGGCCTCGGCGAAGCCCGGGCCCGCCCACCTCGTCACGAAAAACTTCCCGAGAATAGCGAAACCTCCGTACACCCAGCAAAACAGTACCATCTGGTAGCGGCCCACGCGCGTCATAAGGCGAGTGAGCTCGGCGTTGTCGTCCGAGGTGGCGACGATGCGGTTGACCTTCGGAATGAAGACGTTCGACATCGTGGTGGAGAGCGAGTAGAAGACCTGGCGGATGTTCACGGCCACCGCGAACAGAGATACCGCAGTCGCGCCCGAGATGGCCCCCAGCATGATGTTGGGCACGCTCTGATTGACCATCTCGCAGACCTGGTTACCGAAGATCCAGGCACTGAAGGCGGCGATGCCGCGCATGACGCCCCAGTCGGCACCCCTGAGCTCGAAGCGCATGCCCAGCACGACGATGGCGTAGCGCGCGTTGAGGGCGAGCAGGACGAGGTTCACCGCGAGCTGTGCTAGGGCAACGCCCACGGGCCCCATACCGGCGGCCAGCAGGGCCCAGGCGCACAGCGGCGTCGCAAGCGTGGTGACGAGCTGCCTGGTCTGCTGGTAGACGAAGCGCTCGTGCGCCGTGATGTAGGAATTGAACACGACGGTGAACAACGTCGAGGCGACGTTGAGCGTCATGATGGCGAGCAGCTCCCGGGCGAGCGAGACCTGCGCCTTGGTGAACCCGGCCGAGAACACCGCGCCGGCGTTTGCGGAGAAGCCCATGCCGAGGGCGACCGCCGCGGCTGTGACGGCGACGTAAAGCGTGAGGTACATGCCGTTCAGGTGCCGGATGTCGCGCTCGCCGCCGTGCGCCACCGTCTGCGTGTAGAAGCGCACGTAGGCCTCGGAGAAGCCGAAGGACAGGAGCGTCAGCGAGAAGACAAAGGAGTTCGAGCTCTGGAAGACGCCGTAGTCCGCCTGCCCCACGTAGGACAGTAGCATCGGCGTGTAGACGAGGTTGACGAGGTTCT
>CATZIG010000179.1 GCA_958419975.1 uncultured Collinsella sp. | reverse complement strand
CCCGCATCGCGCACGAGATTCTCGAGCGCAACGAGGGCTGTGAAGACCTCGCTCTGGTCGGCATCGTCACGCGCGGCGACCTTCTGGCAAAGAAGCTCGCTGAGGAGATCAAGGAGATCGAGGGCGTCGAAGTTCCGCTCGGCAGCCTCGACATCAGCTTCTACCGCGATGACTATGCGACCAATTTCGCTCCCGCGATCCACGCTACCAACATTCCCTTCAGCGTCGACGGCAAGCGCGTCGTGCTGGTGGACGACATCCTGTACACGGGTCGTACCATCCGCGCCGCTCTGGACGCCGTCATGGACCTGGGCCGCCCGAGCCGCATCGAGCTGGCAGTTCTCGTTGACCGCGGTCACCGCGAGCTTCCCATCTCGCCGGACTTTGTCGGTAAGAACGTTCCCTCGTCGCACGAGGAGAACGTGCACCTATATATGAAGGAAGTCGACGGCCGTACCGCTGTCGAGATCAACGACGTCGCGCCGGGCTCCCATGTGGGTTCTGCGCCGCTGGGAGGTGAGTAGTACCGTGGCGTTCAACCATAAGCACCTGATCGACATTACCGAGTACTCCGAAGAGGACATCAAGCTCATCCTCGAGACCGCCAAGGCGTTCTCCGAGGTCAACGAGCGTGCGATCAAGAAGGTCCCCACGCTCAAGGGCAAGACCATCGTCAACATGTTCAACGAGCCCTCGACGCGCACCCGCAGCTCCTTCGAGCTCGCCGAGAAGCGTCTTTCGGCCGACAGCCTCAACTTTGGCGGCTCCTCGACCTCCACGGTCAAGGGCGAGAGCCTCGTCGATACCGTCGAGACCCTCAACGCTTATAAGATCGACTGCATCGTCGTGCGCGACAAGCACGCCGGCGCGCCCTACATCGTCACGCAGAACTCGCCCGCGAGCGTCATCTGCGCCGGTGACGGCAAGCACAACCACCCCACGCAGGCCCTGCTCGACCTGTACACCATTTGGCAGCACAAGGGTGACTTCCACGGTCTGAAGGTCGCCGTCGTCGGCGACATCTCCCATTCCCGTGTCTGCGGCTCGCTGATCCCCGCCCTTAAAATCATGGGCTGCGAGACCTACGCCGTCGCCCCCGGCACGCTGCTGCCGCCGGCACCCGAGGTCCTGGGCTGCGACCACGTGACGAGCGACCTCGATTCCGTCCTGCCCGAGCTGGACGTCGTCTACATGCTGCGCGTGCAGCAGGAGCGCCTCGAGGGTGCCCCGTTCCCCACGATTCGCGAGTACCACAAGCTCTTCGGCCTGACCAAGGACCGCGAGAAGCTCATGAAGCCCGACGCGATCATCTGCCACCCTGGCCCCATCAACCGCGGCGTCGAGTTCGACTCCTATATGGCCGACCACCCGCAACGCTCCGTCATCCTGGAGCAGGTCTACGCCGGTATCTGCGTGCGTATGGCTATCCTGTATCTGCTGCTTGGAGGTGCCGATAATGGCCTTGCTTCTTAAGAATGCCCACGTCGTCGACCCGTCCGTCGAGCTTGACGGTGTCGTTGACGTCCTGATTGACGGCGACAAGATCGCCGAGGTCGGCGAGAATCTCGCCGTCGAGGGAGCCGAGGTCCGCGACCTTTCCGGCAAGTACCTCGTCCCCGGCCTGGTTGATATGCACGTTCACCTTCGCGAGCCCGGCTACGAGGTCAAAGAGGACATCGAGAGCGGCACCCGCGCGGCTGCCAAGGGCGGCTTTACCGGCGTGTGCTCCATGCCCAACACCGATCCCGTCACCGATAACGGCACTGTCGTGGAGTTCGTCAAGTCCCGTGCTGCCGAGGTCGGTCACTGCCGCGTCTATCCGTCGGGCGCCATGACCCGCGGTCTTAAGGGCGAGGCCATGTCCGAGATGGGCGATATGGTCGCCCACGGCGCCGTCGCCTTCACCGACGACGGTCGCGGCGTGCAGGGTGCGGGCATGCTCCGTCGTTGCATGGACTACGGCAAGATGTTCGGCAAGGTCTTTATGAGCCACTGCCAGGACGAGGATCTGGTCGGCCACGGCCAGATCAACGAGGGCAAGGTCTCGACCCGTCTGGCTCTCGAGGGTTGGCCGGCTGCCGGCGAGGAGCTCCAGATCGCCCGCGACATCGAGATCGCCAAGCTGACTGGTGCCAAGCTGCACATCCAGCACATCTCCACCGCCCATGGTCTGGAGATCGTGCGTGCCGGTAAGGCCGCTGGCGTTCAGGTTACCTGCGAGGCCACCCCGCACCATATGTTCCTGACCGAGAACGACCTGGACGAGACCTACAACACTTCGCTCAAGGTCAACCCGCCGCTGCGTACCGAGGAGGATGCCGAGGCCATCCGTCAGGGCGTCATCGACGGCACCGTCGACGTTATCGTCACCGATCACGCTCCCCACACCCCGTGGGAGAAGGCCCGCGAGTTCGAGCTTGCGCCCTTTGGCATGATCGGCCTCGAGACCTCGCTGTCGCTCGTGCTCACCGAGCTGGTCAACACGGGCAAGATGAGCATGGGCCGTATGGTCGAGCTCATGGCCATCAAGCCGCGTGAGATCCTGGGCCTCGACCAGGTTCAGGTCAAGGCGGGCTCCGTTGCCGACCTGACCGTGTTCGACGCGTCCGCCACCTGGACGGTGGGCGAGGACGGTTACGAGTCGCGCGCCGAGAACTCCGGTTTTGCCGGCCGCACGCTCACCGGTCGTGCCACCGATGTGTTTGTCGGCGGTAAGCAGACGCTTGCCGACGGCTGCATCTGCTAGCATAGCCTTATCGCTTTTGTGCGCGGCGCCCTTGCGGTGCCGCGCTTTCTATTCGTTTGGACCATGCAACCGCATGGGGGATTGGAGCGTCTATGCCCACACCTTCCACTGCACGCATGCACGACTTCGAGGTCGTCTCGAACCGGGAGATCGCCGACGGCATCTTCTCGCTCGTCATCTCGGCCCCCAAGCTTGCAAGTGCGCTCAAGCCCGGCCAGTTTGTGAACATTGCCGTGCCCGGCGATGCTTCCTCGCTGCTTCGCGTGCCCCTGAGCTTCTATCGCGCCGACGCCGAGGCCGGCACTGTCGAGCTGTGGTACGCCGTCGTGGGCGACGACACCCGTCGCCTGTCGCAGATGGCCCCCGGCTCCAAGTCCAACCTGTTGGGCCCTGGCGGCCGCGGCTGGCTTGTTCCCGAGGACACCAGGAAGGCGCTGCTCGTGGCGGGCGGCATCGGTGTTCCGCCCGTGCTGTGCCTTGCCGGCAAGCTTGCCGAGCAGGGTGTGGCCGTCGACGTGTGCCTGGGTTTTGGCACCGCTTCCAAGGCCGTGGGCATCGATGAGTTCCGCGCGCTGGGCGCCACGGTCAACGTTTGCACCGACGACGGCTCGCTCGGCACGCACGGTTTTTGCACCGATCCTGCCGCCGAGCTGCTCGGCGAGGGCGGCTACGACTACGTCGCCAGCTGCGGTCCCGCCGTCATGATGAAGAAGGTCGCCGCTGCTGCCGCCGAGGCCGGTGCGTACTGCGAGGTGTCCCTCGAGCGCATGATGAGCTGTGGCTTTGGCGCCTGCAACACCTGCAATGTCGAGACGGTCGACGGTATGAAGGGTGCTTGCATGTGCGGCCCCGTGTTCGATGCTTCCAAGGTGGTGGTCTTCTAGTGGGTACCGTGAACATGGCCGTCGATTTCGGCGGCGTCAAGATGCAGAACCCCATCAACACCGCAGCCGGTACTTTTGGTTACGGTTGGCAGTTCCAGAACTTCTTTGATGTTTCCCAGCTGGGCGCCATCACCACCAAGGGTTGCGCTGCCGAGCCCTGGCCCGGCAACCCCGCGCCCCGCATGGCCGAGATCCCCGGCGGTATGATCAACTCCGTGGGCCTTCAGAACCCCGGCGTGGCCGCCTTTGCCCGCGAGTCCGGTCCGTGGCTCGAACAGCTGTCCAAGGACGGCTGCCAGGTCATCTGTCAGGTTGCCGGCCACTCCGTTGACGAGTTTGTCCGCGCGCTCGAGATGTATGTCGAGCTGTGCCCCTGGGCTGCCGGCTACGAGATCAACGTGAGCTGCCCTAATATCGCCGCCGGCGGTGCCGCCATGGGCTCTACGCCCGAGGGCGCCTCATCCGTTATGGCTGCCTGCCGCAAGGTGACCGATAAGCCGCTGTTCGTGAAGATGGCGCCGGTCAACGTCGCCGAGATTGCCAAGGCCCTCGAGGCTGCCGGCGCCGACGGCCTTTCGGTCATCAACTCCATTCAGGGCATGGCCATCGACGTCCATACCCGCAAGTCCCGCGTGGCCAAGCCCAAGGGCGGCCTTTCGGGCCCGCTGTGCCACCACATCGCCGTGCGCATGGT
>CATZIG010000178.1 GCA_958419975.1 uncultured Collinsella sp. | reverse complement strand
CGACCTTCTTATCGGTGCAGGCAGAAGCGGCAGCCTCCGCAGCCATGCGGATGTTGCCGTTATTGGGAAGGATGATGACCGAGGTCGCGTTGACCTGGTCGACAGCGCCCAGCAGGTCGGCGGTCGAGGGGTTCATGGTTTGGCCACCCGACACAATCACATCTACGCCGAGGGACTTGAGGATGTCAGCCTCGCCCGAACCGGCGGCAACGGCGACAAAACCCAGGGCCTTCGCGGGCTCGGCAGCCTTCTCCTGGTCCTCGTGGATCTTAGCGGTACGGTCGTGGGCCTCCATCTCCATGTTGTGGATAAAGACCTCGTAGATCTGACCGAGCTGCAGCATGTGCTCGAGCACCAGGTTCGGGGTGTTGGAGTGCACGTGGATCTTGTAGTCGGGATAGGCACCCACGAGCAGCTCGCAGTCGCCCATGGAGCCCAGGAACTTCAGGCACTCGTCCTCGTCAAACGGAACGTCGGCCTTAAAGAGGAACTCGTTACAGTAGCGGAACTCAGAGCCCTCCCAGTCGTCGTTGGCCTCGATCTCAACTCGATCGAGGGCGGCATCGCGGGCAGAGCCGGCGGAATCAAACGTAGCGGAGAAATCCTCGACAACGGTGCTGCGGCCAAGAGCGGCGGCAACAAAGTTCTCCAAGAAGATGGCAAAGCCAAAGGCGCCGGAGTCGACCACGCCGTTCTCCTTGAGGACGGGCAGCAGGTCGGGCGTGCGGGCGACGGACTGGTAGGCCTCGACGACGATGGCGTCGAGCACATCCTCGGCAGAGAACTTCTTCTTCTCGCACTCGTCTGCCTTCGTCGAAACATCACGCAGGACCGTTAGGATTGTGCCCTCGATGGGCTTACGAACAGCCTGGAAGGCAACCTTGACAGCGCGACGGAAGGCGAAGGCGATATTGGCGGACGTAATGGGCTCATCGGCAGAGACAAGGCCCTCGGCCACGCCGCGCAAGATCTGCGAGGTGATGACGCCGGAGTTGCCGCGAGCACCCATCAGGGAGCCGTGGGTAATGGCGCCAGCAATGGCCTCCATGTCGGCATCGGCGGGAAGGGCGGAAAGCTCCTTGGTCACCGAGGCGAGCGTGAGCGACATGTTGGTGCCGGTGTCACCGTCGGGTACGGGGAAGACGTTGAGCTTGTTGATCTCCTCGGCCTTTTCGGAAACGGCAGCCGCAGCGATCGGAAAACAGGTGCGAATGGTCTTTGCAATCATGAGTGGTGAAATCTCCGTATTCGGATGCTAGTTCAGACGGCTCTTGAGCGCGTCGATGTGAATGCCGATCTTAAGGCTGGCGGGATCGATTTGGGCGATCTCCTGCAGGGTGAAGGCGACGGAGCTCGAAAGATTGTGGCAGACGGACTTCATGTTGACGCCGTTCTCGAGCACGACGTGAAGGTCGACCGTGAGGCCGTTCTCGTCGGCGGAAACAAGCACGCCCTTGCGGAGGCGCTGGCCGGCAAGCAGACGCACGCTCTCGGCGCCCTGCAGCTGTTCAGCCATACCGACGACGCCGTAGCACGTCATTGCGGCATAACCGGCAATATCGGCAATAACGTCGTTCGAGACGCTCAGGCTGCCGTTAATGGTCTCAGACACAAGAATCTCCTTTTCTGGTGCTCGCGGCACCATGTCGTGGGAGCAATCATTCCAATAGTTTACAACGAGCGCGCCATGTTGAGGTGGCGGGTCGCGGGATTACATCCTCGACACGAAATGTTGATACGGTAACGTTCGCCACAGGCGATCGCGGCATGAAAAAACCCGCCGCATAAGCGACGGGTTTTACAGCCTGGCTCCCCGGGTAGGACTCGAACCTACAACAGCGCGGTTAACAGCCGCGTGCTCTACCATTGAGCTACCGAGGAATAGGTGCGTGCTCTCAAGCAACGAAGTTTATTATACGGACGATTGGACGAAGGGCAAGAACTTTTTTAAGAAATTTTCCGACCCAGTCATTGGGGACGTTCTTAAACGACTAGTCATTCAAGAACGTCCCCAATGCCTAGTCGTTTAAGAACGTCCCCAATGACTACATGAAAGCGCCCTCAAGCGAATGTGCTTGAGGGCGCTTCTTGCTTGCGAGGTTAAGACTCAATGTAGTCTTTGAGCTTGCTGGAACGGCTCGGGTGGCGGAGCTTGGCCAGGGTCTTAGACTCGATCTGGCGAATACGCTCGCGCGTGACGCCAAACTCGCGACCGACTTCCTCGAGCGTGCGGGGATGTCCGTCGACGAGACCAAAGCGCAGCTCGATAACCTTGCGCTCGCGATCGGCAAGCGAATCGAGCACCTGGGTGAGCTGCTCCTGCAACATGGAGAAGCTGGCGGCATCGGGCGGAACGATAGCCTGGGAGTCCTCGATGAAGTCGCCCAGCTGGGAATCCTCTTCCTCGCCGATCGGGGTCTCGAGTGACACGGGCTCCTGCGAGATCTTCTGGATCTCGCGGACGCGGTCGGCGCTCATGTCCATCTCGGCACCGATCTCCTCGGGGGTCGGGTCGCGACCCAGGTCCTGGAGGAGCTGGCGCTGCACTCGAACGAGCTTGTTGATGGTCTCGACCATGTGCACGGGAATACGGATGGTACGGGCCTGGTCGGCAATAGCGCGCGTAATGGCCTGACGAATCCACCACGTGGCGTACGTGGAGAACTTGAAGCCCTTCTGGTAGTCGAATTTCTCGACGGCACGGATCAGACCGAGGTTGCCCTCCTGGATAAGATCCAGGAACAGCATGCCACGGCCGACATAGCGCTTGGCAATGGAGACGACCAGACGCAGGTTTGCGCTGATGAGCGCCTGCTTGGCCTCAAGACCAACGTTCTCAATACGCGTAAGACGACGCATCTCGGCGCGCGTGAGTTCAATCTCGCCCGCATCGGCAGCCTCAAGCTTCTCGGTAGCCTCGAGACCGGCCTCGATTTTCATGGCCAGATCGACCTCTTCAGATGCGGTCAGCAGGTCGACCTTACCGATCTCCTTGAGGTACATACGAACCGGGTCGCCGGTCAGCATCACCGTGGAGGCATCGATGCCGCGCACGCGCGAGCGCGAACGAGACGTGCGCACGGTGCGCTTCTTCTTGCTCTTGGAAGAGCCCATCTCGGCATCGGCCTGGCGGGCCATCTTAAGCTCGTGATCGTCGAGCGAGCCGGAATCGTGCTCGTCATCGTCGAAGTCATCGGTATCGTTATCGTCATCGTCGACGTCCATCGGGGCGTCGTCGTTTCCGCTCGCGGAGATAATCTGGATGCCACTGTTGCGCAGCGCGGAATAAACCGCGTTGAGCTGCTCATCGGAGACATCGATATCCTTCAGGGCGACCTGAATCTCGTCCTCGGTTACCGAAGTCCTGTTTGAGCCGTTGCCCATGAGCTTTGCAACGTAGGATTCCAGCCCAGTACCCGTGCTCTCAGTCTTTTTTGGCACAGATTCTCCCTTCGTAGTCCACAGGACTCATTACTTTAGCACACACATAGACGTCTATACCCAAAATAAAGACAGGATATAGGCGAGAATACGCTGGTTGACCACAACATCTAGGCCTGATCGGCACCTACAGTCTCCAAACCGATCAAACGGAACGGGTCGGCCACGCCACCGATCGACTTTTGGAGCTCGCGCTGGCGCTGTGAATCTTGTACCGCCTGCATCGTCAGCACCCGACGGGCCTCATCGTCGAGTGAACGGTCCTGACGTAACTTGGCCTGCGCGGCTCGCATGCGACGCTTGATGGTGTAGAGCTCGAGCGTATCGAGCATAAAGACGATGTTCGTCTCGGTCGGGTGCTTACTCGTTGCCGAGATGCGCCCGGCGCTGACAAGCGACGCCGCCTCGGGACACACCGCGCGCGCCGCATCCATGCAGGCCGCAGGATCGGTTCCCGGCGGCGTTGCCAGCACGGCCCACGCAATGGACTCGTGACGCGGGTCAACCCACTCGATAGAACAAATGCGATCGGCATACGTGCGGAACAGATCGGGGTAGCTCGTGAGCATCGTCAGCAGCTCGCGCTCCCCCGCCAGGGATTTCCGCTCCAGATCGGTCAAAACAATCGGCATCGACGGAGCTGCCGCCGCGCTTGAACTATCGGCAACGGGCGCAGCGCTTTCCATCCCCGCTGGCACATCAATTGGCGGCAGATCCTCGTCGACCTCCACCGGCGCTGCCCCATAGGCATCAAGCGGAACGTAGTCGTACGGGTCCTCCTCGACCGATGCGGACACCGGCGGCGTCACGCCCGCGGCCCAGGCACCGCGAGACGTCCCCTGCGAACCAGACGCCCGACCGCCCGCGCTGCCCGCGCGCTCGGCTTGCGCGCGTTGACGCTCGTAGCTCTGCTCAGGACGTC
>CATZIG010000177.1 GCA_958419975.1 uncultured Collinsella sp. | reverse complement strand
CCCGAAAGAGCTTCCCGCATGTCTTCCAGGGCCGCTTTGCCCTCGACGTCCATATTCGCAGCGTTCTGCTCTAGATACCGATCTATCGAACGGAGCTCCCCATCCCTATACCGAACAGCGGAAACGTTATCAGCGTCAGGAAACATCTCGACCAGAGCCGGGGCCAGCATCGTCGTCGACATTGCAATCGCGCATACGGCGAGGGTAGGAGAACGCAGGAGCAGTTTCCCCATCGTTCTTACGTATGCAACGGCGGAGGCACAAGCGCTCGAACGAGTTGCCGTTCTCGATGCAGTGAAGGAACCTCTCTCAAGACAAATCGGGGATATCGGGCACGCGCAGCCGCTCTTTCCAGCAACGCAAAGCAGGCTAATTGCCAGCACCTCGATCCCGATTGCGCATACGAGGGCAATCGCGCCACGCTCGAAGCAAAGTCCAGGCAGATTCACTATCTGCGTTGTCGGGTACGGGCTATAGGCGCCGACGGTCAACTCAGTGTTCGCATACGTAAGGGGATTCAACAGGGCGAACTCACGTAAAGCGATGGATCTTCCGTAATACCCGGGAACCATCGTCACCCCCATCAGGGCACATACGAACACGATTCCAAGCGTAGGGTTATTGGCAATCTTCACGGCAAGGTGAACGACAAGCGAGATGAACGCTGCCACCAAGAATTGCAAGATGGCCGTCTGCGCGAACACCAGCCAAGCCGGTTTGATAACCGGAGTCGCATATTGAATGTAGCCTATCGGATAGAACGGCGAGCCCGGGCCATTCTTCACAAGCGCGGCGATTATCCCTGGAAGATTGATGGCGAGGACGGCAAGCATTGCAAAAACACTCGCCCATACGCTCGATGCAACAAGTCTACCCAGCTCGCCCATCGGTGCCTGGATGATGAGCTTTTCACGTTTGTTAAGACGCGCGGCAAGGAACGAGACGGAAACGGCCGTTGCGACCCATAGCAAGTACTCCTTCGATCCGTCATAATAGGTGTACTCTCCATCCGATATCTGCAGAAACGGAAGTAGGGGAGAGAGCGGTGCCAAGATAAGACGTCCCGCGGCAAGAGGGTACAGAAGCGCGGGCATGCTTGATGAAGAGGTATAGACACCGTCCTCCCCCGCATTCACAAGCGCATCCGCATAGGATGCTGACAATTCCTGCTCAACACGGGTTATTCCCGACTCGAGGTATTCGACCCGTCCGTCGATGCCAGCCGCGCTCCTGAAGACGGGCAGAGCACAAAGAACCATCAACGCAACAACGACAACACAGAGCGACCTGGAGGAGAGAAGCGACCTAAAGATCGCCTTCGAGATTTTGAGCATATTCATCGCCAACCTTAACCTCATCCAGTCGGAACAGAGGGGCCGAACAAAATGCTCGGCCCTTATTACTTGCCGGCAAAGTCAATTTAACATAAACTGTTAAAAAGTAACCTGAGTCTTTTAAATTCTTCGGAGGTTATTATGAGTTCCGACAATCGCACTCCCCGGCTTCATTCCTTCCGCATCGCATGTGCGATAGCCTCTGCGACCCTTTGCGCCACCGCCATCGCACAAGTGGCGTTCTCCTTAAAGCCAGCTATCGAAGTGCTCGACAACCCTGTAATTGCAGACTCCCCCGCGTATCCAGCCCTTGCGATCTCGACATTGGTCCCTGCCGTCATCGGTATCGCTACGACCATCCTCAGCGCCGTTCTCGTGTGGACGATCAAGAGCGGAGACCCCTTCAAGAAAGGGTCTGCGACATGCTTGAAGGTGCTCGGCATTCTCTTCGTTGTTCAAGCTGCCACCAGCCTCTACGCCGGCTCACTCAAAACCTCCGTTTCGATGTTTGGCGGCGAGGGGGCCGTCGGCGCCCAAGAGATCGCTTCATCATTCGATTGGACCTCTCTGGTTCTCGGCATCGTCCTGTTCATGCTTTCCCAGCTCTTCTTGTACGCCCGAGAGCTGTACCTCGACTCCGACGAGATTGCGTAAGGAAACGCCATGCCCGTAATTGTTCGCCTCGACAAGATCATGGCCGAGCGAAAGATTTCCTCGAACGAACTTGCCGAAAGGATTGGAACCACGCCCGTGAACCTGTCCCGTATTAAAAAAGGGCATATTCGCGGCATTCGCTTCAACACACTCGAGCAGCTATGCCTCGCCCTTCGTTGCCAACCCGGAGACCTTCTCGAAGTCATGAGCGAAGAGGATGCCCGAAAGGAGTTCGGACTCGATTGGTCCGCCGAGGATTAGAGGGCGGTCGTACTCGCCCTGCACACGGGGATGCGAATCGGCGAGGTCTGCGGCCTTCGGTGGTGCGATGTGGATTTCGAGACGGGCCTGATCTCGATCAGACACTCGGTGGCGTACGCGAAGGGAATGGGTTCGTTCATCAAGGGCACCAAGACCCATGACGCCAGGGGTATCCCCATCGACCCGGTCGGCCTACTCCCCTTCCTGAAGGAGACCCACGAGATCGACTGCGGAAAGCTGCGCTTGCGCGGCCTTACCGGGGCGGTCGAGATCGGGGACTGCTACATCCTGTCGGAGCCGGGCGCGACCTTCGCGACAACAAGCTATATCCGCAGGGCGTTCAAGACGTTCTCGGAGACCAACGGCCTCATGGGCACCAACGACGAGCTGATCACGTTCCACGGCCTTCGCCACACGTTCGCAACGCAGTGGATCCGCCAAGGCGGCGATATCAAGGCGCTCCAATCGATCCTCGGCCACAAGGACGCCATGGCGACGCTCAACGCCTACGCCGACATCGAGCCCATCTCCAAAATCCATAACATGCTGCGCGCCACGCCGTGCCTTTGGCGCGGGCACCTCGGGCCGAGGGTCGATCCGGGTCCCATGTTCCAACAGAGGATCCAGGAGTCCATCGAGACGCTCCAGGCGTTCGGCTACGGCATCACCGAGCCGGACGACCGAAATATCGCCATACGCGACGTGAAGACGAACAGTTGGCTCTAGCTCACCGAGTACGCGGCAGTGCTGGGCCCATCCCAACTGAGGTCACGGTGGTCCGATAGGGGCGCCGCCCGCGGCATGCGCCGCGGAGCGGTATCCCCTACCGAAGGGCGGGGATGCCCTCCGCTTCCAGTTCGGAATCAGCCGTCGGAGGCGTTCGGCTGACTGCGGGAACGGCCTGTCCGCTCAATGTGTTCGGCTGAGATCGGAAATCAACCCAACACGAGCCGGACACGCGCCAGACGGCTCTTCCCCGTACGGCCTTCCCCCTTACGCTCATGTTGCAGGCATGTAACGCCGCCGCGAGCGCGCCTTTTTTGCGCCAGACAGGTACAATGATGAACACTGTACCGTAGCGGAGCGCCCCGCGCGCGCCGCAATCACGCGAAAGGGTTTCCCATGGCCGAGATCTCGTCCTCCCGTATCGTCATCACCGTCCTTGGCAAGAACCGCCCCGGCATCGTCGCCGGCGTCACCCGTGTCCTAGGCGAGGCCAACGTCGACATCCGCGACATCACGCAGTCCATTATCGAGGACATCTTCACCATGACCATGCTGGCCGACACCGCCGAGTCCAAGCTCGACTTCGCCGAGCTGCAGAAGGCCCTGGCCGAGGCCGGCGAGCTTTCGGGCGTCAACGTGTCCATCCAGCGCGAGGACGTCTTCAACTTTATGTACCGCCTGTAGCGAGCAAGCCGTGCGGGAACAGGCCGGCGCATCTGCACCCAAGCACGCCGCCCCCACACGGCCCCGAGAGGAGCGCGCATGGCTTACGACGCCAAGAAAATCTACTACCGCTTCGATGACCATCTGAGCCGCCTGGTCTTGGATTATGAGGCGAGCCGCCAGATTTCGCCCGAGAGCGAAAACCTCTACCACGGCATGCCGACTAATCCGTATGACGAGGGTCTGTTCGTCGAGCATAACGTCAAGCGCGGCCTGCGTAATGCCGACGGCTCGGGCGTGGTCGCGGGCCTTACCCGCATCTCGGACGTGCACGGCTACAACAAGGTCGACGGCAAGGTCGTACCCGACCAGGGCAAGCTCACGCTGCGCGGCTATAGCATCGAGGATCTGGTCAACAATGCCCAGGCCGAGAATCGCTATGGCTACGAAGAAGTCGCCTATCTGCTTATCACGGGCTCGCTGCCCAACAAAGAGGAGCTCGACGGTTTTTGCGAGCGCTTGGGCGCCTTTAGGCATCTGAGCGACGAATACGTCAAAGAGTTCCCCATGACCACGGTTTCGTCGAGCATCATGAACGTGCTCCAGCGCGCCGTGTTGCTGCTCTACGCCTTCGACGCCGAGCCCGACGTAATTACGCCCGAGCATGAGATCGACGTTGCCATCTCCATGCTCGCCCGTCTCCCCCGCATCGCCGCCTTCGCACACATGGCCTCGGTCGCCAAGCTT
>CATZIG010000176.1 GCA_958419975.1 uncultured Collinsella sp. | reverse complement strand
CGTTGGACAGCTCCTGCTCGCAGATTTTCTGTGCGGCATAGGCGATGCAGATGGGCTCCTGGTCCATACCGATAAAGAGCGTGTTTGGCTCGTGGGCCGCGCGCTCTACAAGGTACGTTCCCTTGCCACAGCCAAGATCCAGGTGAAGGTGTTCGAAGGGCTTGCCGCCTGCGGGCGCACAGGCCTCGCGCCAATCTCCGGCATAGGCCTCGGGGTTCGTCTCAATCGCATCGGCGTAGCGCCCCAGGCGCTCCTCGAGCACAAAGTTCTTAGGCGTGCGAACGTGGACGGCTCCCATGAGGCTCCTTGGTCATAAGTATGGAACGCATAGCTGCACGTTCCGTCAATGGATTGAAAAAGGGCGGGCATAGTTTGCCCGGAAGATGCGGTGCGGCTCGGCGGCGAGTCGTCGATGCCTACAGGCGCTTGAGAATCACATAGCGGTTGAGCTCGCCGCTACGACCGTCGGCATGGAAGCGCTCAAGCTCACGCACGGGGACCTCGCCGCTCTTGTAGAACGTACGGACGCCGCGCACCAGGTCGGTGATCTGCTGATCGTCAAAGTGATGGCAATAGCGGTAGGCGTGGCGGTCGTTTTGCCAGCCAATGAGGTGGTCGCCGGCTTCAAATTGGGCGGAATCGTAACCCTCAAACGGCGGGGTGAGCTCGGCGCGGGCCTCGGCTCGAACGGCCTTGCGCGCCATGCGCTCGTCGTTCATAAACTCCCAAAAGCTGATGGCGATGATGCCGCCTGGGCGCGTCTGGCGCACCAGGGCGTCGAGCACGCGTACACGGTACTCGCACGACGGCACATGGTGCATAAAGCCAAAGCAGACCGAGATGTCGGCGAGCGGGGCGTCGAAAAGAACATCGGACGTCTCGGCGGGGTTGAGCTTCATGAGGGCATCGAGCACGTCGAGTTCCTGGAAGTGCAGGTTGGGAATGCGCAGGGCGTGGCCACGTGCATCGATAGCCAAATCCTGACACGAGTCGACACCATAGAACTCAAACGGGCAACTGGCATCTGCCGAGGGGTTTGCGCCGTCGACGCCCTTGGCGGCAAGTGCGCCGCCGGCGGCAAAGTTCTCGAATCGCATGTTGCCGCAGGCGAGATCGAAGACGCGGACGGGATGCTCGATTGTGGCGACGTCGAGCTGTTCGAGTGCGATGTCCATGGTGCGCACCCAGCCGGGCCACGGGGCCTGGCGCGTATCGGAAAAGGAGGCGGAGTGCTCGCGATAGAACGTATTGTTGAGCTGGATGAGCGATGAGGCGAAATCGCGGTTCACGGCGCGGAACTCCCTCCGTTGGCGGTGCGGAATTAACAGTACGACCATACTACCGTTAACGCCGCAACGGGGACAACCGAGCCGTGGGTCATTGCTTTGTTTGGACACATTTCCGCAGCTCATATGTGCCCGCAACCGCCGGTTGTCAAAAATCTCACTAGAATAGGTGGCATGCTTTTGGCGGTGGCGGATAGATTTTTAACTGTGCAAGGCGCCTTAAGAACAAAAACGGTCCGGCGGAACGGCTGGCATCACATAGGAGGAACCATGAATGTAGAAACTGCGCAGCGGCTCGCCGACCTTCGTCGCAGCAAGGGTTTTAGCCAAGAAGGGCTGGCGCGAAAGCTGGGGCTGTCGCGCCAGGCGGTCAGTAAATGGGAGCGCGCGGAGAGCTCGCCCGATACCGAGAACCTGATCTCGCTCGCCAAGCTCTATGGCGTGAGCCTGGACGAGCTGCTCAATCCGAGCGATGAGATCGAGGACGATATCGAGTTTGAGAACGAGGACCGCGCCCGTCAGCGCGAGGCCGAGGCGGCAGAGCGCGCCCGTACCCATGAGGCGGCGGCACGCGCAACCGAGGCGGCAACACAGGCGAGTGACGCGGCAGCCAAGGCGGCGCAGGCGGCAAGCTGGAGTGCGCAGGCTGCCAATGCGGCGACGGCTCAGGTGACGGGTGCCGGTGCGGCCGGCCCGACTCCGGTGAAGGGCCCGTTCCAGTCGTTCCCGTATTGGGCCGTGTGCTGGCTACTGTTCTTTTTGCTGATGTTCCCGTTTGGTGCCGGCCCCTTTGCCGCGCTGATCTTCTTCACGATTCCCATCTATCACTGGGTGGCGCGTGCGCTCGATGGTGATTGGGCGCGCGGCGATCTTCAGGTTGGTTCGGCGCCGGTGGCGGTCAGGGCCCAGGGGAAGGATACTTCTGCGGAACCTGATGCTGACGTGGCTACCGCGGCCACCGCTGAGCCATGTGCCAAAGAAGGTGACGAATGATGAAGCTTTCGCATGAATCCAAGGTACGCTTGGGCGTCGGCATCGGAGCGTTTGTGCTCATCATCGGGCTTGTCTTTGGCATTTCGCGGACTTTGATTCATTTTGATGGCCCGTGGGATCTCGACGATTTTGTATCCGGCTTCTCTGGTATGGACGATGCGGTTGACGAGGACGATCTTTTGGATGGCGGTAACTATTCCGCTCAGCCTCAGCAGCTTTCGAGCGAAACCTTTGATGCCGACGCGTTCACATCGCTTGACTTGGACGTGACGTCGGGCACGGTCGAGGTCAAACACGTCTCCAGCGGGCCAGTGCGCGTAATTGAAAGCGGTCGCGTGGCAACGGGGACCGTTGCCTTCGATGCGGCAACCCAGAACCTGGCCGAAATCAAGGGCTCTACGCTCAAGATTCGCCAGTTCGATTGCGATGACGAGCGCGCCATTGACCGCACGGTTACCGTCGAACTGCCGCGCGAAGTTGCCGATAACATGGTGGGCATTACAGCGAATGTAGGATCGGGTGACCTGACGGTCGCGGGCATTGCGTGTCATGACCTCAACCTGACTTTGGACTCTGGAGACGTTGAGTTTACGGGCACCGTGACCGATACCCTGAATGCCGAGGTCGGTTCGGGCGATGTGACGTTCGAGCTCTACCAGGCCCCCGCGAAGTCGATGGACGTGAGTGTGGGCTCGGGCGATGTGGAGATGACGGTTCCGAACTCGACGGGCTTTAAGGCGAGCCTCACCTTGGGCAGCGGCGACTTCGAGAGCGATTTCCTTCCGCTTGGCTACGACGGCGAGACCATTTTGAATCTTGAATTCGATAACGGCGATAAGTCTGCTACGTATCGTTTTGAGGTCGGTTCGGGCGACATGTCGTTTGATCCGGAGTGACATGCGGTTTTCGGAGATCGGTACATATAGGCATGCTCTTTGATGGAGGCGCCGGAGCCGTGACGGGCTTCGGCGCCTTTGCCTTTACAATGGGGACATGGAACAGATTATCTTGAACATACTCGAGGCTCTGCGTCGCGGCGAGACCGTGGACGACAAAGCGCTCGTCAAACTGATACATGCCGAGGCGCGCCGTGAGGGTGCCGACAAACGCGATTTGGCCAAGCGCCGTCTGCTGCCGTTCTACCAGCGGGTTAAACGTGAGGAGCCGGTTCGGTGGGCTGCGTGGAATGTCGATTCCGATCTGGAGCGTCAACTGCTGCAGGTCCTGCGTATGAAGCCGCGCCGAACGGCCTCGGGCGTGGCGACCATTACCGTCATTACCAAGCCCTGGCCATGCTCGGGCGATTGCCTGTTTTGCCCAAGAGCTATCTGCACGCCGAGCCGGCATGCGCCCGTGCGGAGCAAAATTGCTTTGACCCGTATCTGCAGGTGAGCGCCCGTTTGACGGCGCTTTCGCAGATGGGGCATGCGACCGATAAGATCGAGCTCATTGTGCTTGGCGGTACCTGGAGCGACTATCCGGAAGGCTATCAGACATGGTTTATGTCGGAGCTCTTCCGTGCGCTCAATGACGATGCCGTCGCCGGCGTGGCGGCAAACCCCATGTTGGCGCGTCCGGGCATCAGCCGTGCCGAGGCGGGGCGCCTGCTCGATGACGCTCCCGCCGATGCCCTGCCGCCGGTGGTAGCAGAGCGCCGCGAGAGTTATCGGGCTGCCGGCATTGTGACAGACGAGGCCGAGCTCGCTGCCGGCGTTGCCGACGAGCAGGAGCGTGTGGATGCTGCCGTGGGCGGCTATAACCGCGCGGTGCGTCGTCTGTACGGCCCCGGTACGCCGTGGGGCGAGGTTGCCAAGTGGCAGACGGCAACGATAGAGGAGCTCGAGCGTCAACAGCGCATCAACGAGACGGCGAAGCATCGCGTGGTGGGACTCGTTATCGAGACGCGCCCCGATGCTGTAACGCCGCAGGCGCTTACGCTCATCCGCCGCCTGGGCTGCACCAAGATCCAGATGGGTATCCAGAGCCTCGACCAGCACCTGCTCGATATCAACGAGCGTCGCATTTCGGTGGCGCAGATCGAGCGGGCGTTTTCGCTTGCGCGCTTGTTTGGCTTTAAGATCCACGCGCATTTTATGCTTAACTTGCTGGGCGCCACGCC
>CATZIG010000175.1 GCA_958419975.1 uncultured Collinsella sp. | reverse complement strand
TTGCGTCCTGACGCTCCTATTTGGCAAGGTGTTTTTTAGAATCCATTTTGCGCTCGGCCTCGAACGCCTGCCTGTCCCAATTGAGCGGGAGCCCCGCCTCGACCCACGCCTCGTAGGCCCTCCTTATTGGCTTGAGCTCCCTTTGGCCCCTCTCCAGCATCGAGATGTACTTCTCGCTGGTGCCCAGTATGGACGCCGCCCTCACCTGGCTGACCTTCGCCGCGCGCCTGGCCGCCACGAGCTCCGACGCGTCCGCCGGCCTCCTTATCTCGTGCGGGCGCATCAGCGCCCGGTACGCCTCCCTGGCCACGTAGCGCTTGAGGCACCTCATGACCTCCCTGTCGCTCTTCCCCCGCGCCCTGGCCCTCTCGGCGTACTCGGCGGTCTCGGGGTCGCGCATGACCCTCTGCCTCGCGATCTCGTGCAGCGCGCTGTTCGCCTGCCGGTCGCCGCCCCTGTTGAGCCTGTGCCTCACGGTCTTGCCGCTCGAGGCGGGGATGGGGCAGGCCCCGCATATCGCCGCGAACGACGCCTCGGAGCGCAGCCTGCCCGGGTTGTCCCCGGCCGCGACCGCGAGCTTGGCCGCGCTCACGGGCCCGCACCCGTACATCGCCAGCAGCGCGGGGCAGTTCTCCTCCAGGGACGCCTCGATCGCGCGCTCCATGTCGAGCGCCGCGTCGCGCGCCGCCGCCCACAGGTCCGCCAGCGCTCCGAGCGCGGCGCCCAGCGCGCCCTCGGAGCGCACGGAGGGGAGCTCCTCCATCAGCCTCGGCCCTCCCATGCCGCGGAACCTCGACCTGAGCCCCTCCGGCGCGGTGGTGAGCAGCGACCTCGCGGTGTTGATCGCCGAGGTCCGCGCCTTCACCGCCCCGGAGCGCGCCGCGAGCATGCAGCGCACCCCGTCGACCCACCCGTCCTGGCTCTTGGGGGTCCCGAGCTTCGAGCCGGACATCGCCGCGCGGGCGGCCCTCTCCGCGTCCGCCTCGTCGCACTTCCCCTGCCCCGGGCGCCTCCTCTGCGTCCTTGCCGGGGAGAGCGCCTCGCGCACGGGCATCCCCAGCGACGCGAGGTGCCTGGTGAGGCCCGCCCCGTAGGACGACGTCCCCTCCATCGCGACGCAGGCCGGCTCCCCGGCCGCCGCGATCGCCCCGGCGAGCGCCTCGTATCCCGCCGCGTCGGCGGGGAACCGGCGGGACAGGACCCTGCGGCCCCTCCAGTCCAGGACGTACAGCCAGTGCGAGTCGGCGTGGGTGTCGACCCCGCAGAAGACCGGCCCGCGGGCGCCGGGTGTCGATTCGGTTCTCATGTCTCGCTCCGTTCTTTCCGTGCTCGCCTGGACCGGGCAGACGGCACACTGACGGGGCGCGATAGAATGCGGTTGATCGGGTCCGCGGTATCGCTCCATGCTCCTATTAGGTCATGCGGCGGTCTCGGCTCGCCGCGGCCCGCGCGGGACATGTCAGGAAACGAGGGCAGCCCCATGGGCGCCAGCGGAATGTGGGGTCACCGCGCGGTCCGCATCTGATGGTGTCGACGTCAATGGTATACGGGTGCATCATCGACGTCTTCAATACAGAAGATATCAGTGCGGAGTGTGCCTAAAAGTAAACTAATGGCGGGCCCTGCGATGTCCGGTCTTCGGCGGATCAGCCGCTGGGTGAGGGTGGTGCTTGGGGCGACGTGCAAAAAACGGAGTTTTCAGCAGCCAAAGATTGGTGCATAAGGCTATGGGTGACGTTCGCGGCTCCTGTTGATGCTTTTGCATGACGATTGGGCTTTGTCGATGTTCATATATGGCTGGTTTCTCGCCGCATGCCATCCAGATGGGACGAGCCATGAGGACTATCTACCTTTTGAAAGACTTTTGGCACCAAAATCTTATCCCGCGATGCTGAATACTCGCAAAAATGCACGCTCCGGAGGGCACTACCCTGTTACGGCTAGAAATCCATGCGCCATTTTATGCAATTAATTAACGCATTTATGCAAAATGGCTTACGTGCGTACGTCTCGGGCTAGATGTTTGCCTCGGCGCTGCGTAAATCATCCTGTCTATAGTGTCTTTGACAGGCGGCCGCGGTCCCGTTTGGGGTCGCGGCCGTTTTGTTGTGGGTCAAATATGAACGTTGTGTTAATGAGTCGGTGGACGGTGGTGTTTTTCGGTGAGCGGCGTATCCTTCCAACGGTTTATCTAGTGTGTCAGTTGAAAAGGAAGAGGGCGCTCGTCATTGTTTGAATGTGAACTGCCGTTTGACCACAAGACGTTGCATCTGGAGCTCGAGGATAAGAACTTCGCGGGTGTGATGGAAGGTCATCAAAACGAGTTTAAGACCACGAAATCGCAGGAAGAGCTGGTAGAGGAGTCACTTGCCAACCCTTATGGCTCGCCTTCGCTCGAGGAGCTTTGTGCTGGCAAGAGAGATATCGTCATTATTAGCTCCGATCATACGCGCCCCGTTCCCTCGCGTGTGACGATGCCTATTCTGCTGCATCACATCCATTTCGCTGCACCCGAGGCTCGCGTGCGTATTTTGGTTGCTACGGGTATGCACCGTCCGTCGACGCACGAGGAACTCGTCAACAAGTATGGCGAGGAGATTGTTGCCAACGAGGAAATCGTTATGCACGTCGCGACTGACGACAGCATGATGAAAAAGATTGGCACCCTGCCTTCCGGTGGCGAGTGCATCATCAACAAGATTGCCGCCGATTGCGATCTGCTGCTTGCCGAGGGCTTTATTGAGCCGCACTTCTTTGCCGGTTTCTCTGGTAGCCGCAAGTCCGTCCTGCCTGGCATCGCCAGCTACAAGACCATCATGTACAACCACAACGGCCAGTTTGTGAATGATTCCCACTCGCGTGCCGGCAACCTGTGCCACAACCACGTGAGCGAGGACATGTTTGCTGCCGCCGAGATGGCTCACCTTGCCTTTGTGCTTAACGTGGTGCTCAACGGCAAGCACGAGGTCATCGGCTCCTTTGCCGGCGATATCCACAAGGCGCACGAGGCCGGCTGCGAGTTCGTGAAGAGCCTTGCCGGCGTTGAGCCCGTCGAGTGCGAGATTGCCATCACCACCAACGGCGGCTACCCGCTCGACCAGAACATCTACCAGGCTGTGAAGGGCATGTGCTCTGCCGAGGCCACGCTTCCCGAGGGCGGCGTGATTATCGATGTCGCCGGTTGTGCCGACGGTCACGGTGGCGAGGGCTTCTATCACAACATCGCCGACAACGATCCTGCGGAGTTTGAGCGCGCCTGCATCGACCGTCCTAAGGACGAGACCCTGCCCGACCAGTGGACGAGCCAGATCTTTGCCCGCATCCTGGCGCATCACCCTGTGATCATGGTTACCGACCTGTGCGATCACCGGATGATCAAGGATATGCACATGACGCCGGTCAACACCCTCGATGAGGCGCTCAAGCTCGCCTTTGAGATGAAGGGTGCCGATGCCAAGGTGGCCGTCATTCCCGATGGCCTGGGCGTTGTCGTCGCTCAGCACTAGTACGCGGCCTAAACGAATCGTTTATAACCGACAAGAAAGATAAGGTTTTATGCTTACCAAACTCCTCTGCGAATTCGGCGCAACGGCCCTCATGATCATCTTTGGCGTGGGCGTGCACTGCGATACCGTGCTCAAGGGCACCAAGTATCAGGGTTCCGGCCATATGTTTGCCATCACCACTTGGTCTTTTGGCATCTCGGTCTGCCTGTTTGTCTTTGGCGGCGCCGTGTGCATGAACCCGGCTATGGTGCTCGCCCAGTGCATCGTAGGTCTGGTGCCGTGGGGCAGCTGCATCCCCTTCATGATCGCCGATATGCTCGGCGGCTTTGTGGGCGCTGTAATCGCTTGGCTTATGTACGCCGATGAGTTCAAGGCTTCCGAGGGCGTCGTCGACCCCATTGCCCAGCGCAACATCTTCTCGACCAACCCCACCACCGAGGGCACCAACTATGCCCGTAACTTCTTCTGCGAGGCTATCTGCACCTTCGTGTTCATCAGCGCCATCCTTGCTGCTGCTAGCCGCGCCGGCGAGAACGTTCTGATGCTCGCTATCTGCGTCGGTCTGATCGTTTGGGCCGTCGGCATGGGCATGGGCGGCATCACCGGCTTCGCCATGAACCAGGCTCGTGACCTTGGTCCTCGCATGGCCTATCAGGTGCTGCCGATCAAGAACAAGGCCGATAACAACTGGAAGTACGGCCTGCTCGTTCCTGGCATCGCGCCGTTTGTCGGTGCCGCTCTGGCCGCGCTGTTTGTGCATGGTTTCTTGGGCATGTTCTAGTCCAAGGCTACATAGGTTGTTCGCCGTCCGCATGGGGTAACTTCCCAGCGCGTCCTCGGACATGCAAAAAGGCTCGCTGCGCACTTTATGCGGCGAGCCTTTTTGCGTCCTGCGGAGTGCGCTGGGAAGTTACCCCATGCGGACGGCTGCGGGGTC
>CATZIG010000174.1 GCA_958419975.1 uncultured Collinsella sp. | reverse complement strand
GTTGAGCGCCAGCAGGCGCTCGTCATCGATCTCGAGGTCGAACTCGGCCTCGATGGCCGTCACCAGCTGCAGACGCTCAAGCGAATCGGCATCAAGATCGTCAAAGGTAGTCTCGTCGCTAATGTCGGCGACATCGACGCCCAGAACGTCAGCGGCGACTTCGGCGATCTTATCGAAGATTTCGGAGCGATCCATAGCGCTTCCTCTCGTATTGCGTGAACATCAACGAGCTGGCGCCGCAAGCGCAGCGCCAAGACACGGTTTTGATTCTACCCCACGACGAAGGCCGCGAGGCACATAACAGAGCTCTAACTCGCTCCTACAAAACGATGCCGTCCATAGAGTTGGCGACGTTCTCGACCAGCCCGGCGCGCACGGCCTCCGCCGCGGCGAGCGTACCGTTTTTGACGGCCTCGACCGAGGTGGCACCGTGGCCGATCAGGACCACGCCACGCAGGCCCAGCAGAATGGCGCCGCCCTTAGCATCGCCCGAGAGCTTTGCCTTGATCTCGCGCATCTGCTTTTTGATGAGCAACGCGGCGATCTTGGTGCCGAGCGAAGCCATAAAGGCACCCTTGAGCTCTTGCAGCAAAAACTTAGCGGCGCCCTCGGTTGCCTTAAGCGCGATGTTGCCCGACATGCCATCGGCAACGACGACGTCAAAGTTACCCGAGGTCAGGTCGGTGCCCTCGCAGTTGCCCACAAAGCCGGGAACAGCGGCCTTCATGGCAGGGAAGCACGCCTTGGTAAAGTTGGAGCCCTTCTCATCCTCGGTGCCGTTGCCGAGCAGACCGACGCGGGGATGCTCAATACCCAGGACGACGCGCGCATATGCGCTACCCATCTGGGCAAAACGCACCATGTCGTCGACCTCGACATCGGGGTTGGCGCCCATGTCGCACAGGACCGTAAGGCCGCCGGCGCGGTTGGGCAGTGCATTGGTGAGGCACGGACGCACCGGCTGCTTCTTGCCCTCCGCCAAATACCTAAACGGCGTCACGTAGGCGGTAGCGGCAGCGGTCATGGCGCCGGTGGAGCCGGCGGAGAAGAACGCATCCGCGTTACCTTTCTTGATAGCGCGGCAGGCAAGCACGATCGAGGACTTGCGCTTGGTCATCACGGCTCGAATGGGATCGTCATCCATGGCGATGACATCGGGTGCCTCCAAGGCCTCAACGCGAGCGTGAGCCGCGGCAAAGGGGTTCACGATCTCTGCGGGACCGACGGCTATGACCTCGATATCGGGATCCGCCGCAAGCGCTGCCTCGATACCGTCTAGGACAACCTGAGGCTTCTCGTCTCCGCCCACAACGTCTACACAAACGCGAACGTTACTCATATACATGCTCCTTATACAAAAATGGCCGACTCATTGAGCCGGCCATTGTGGTTCCAGTTGGAACGGCATCGCATCCAGAGTATACAGTTACTCGGTAACGATAACCTCGCGGTCCTTGTAGAAACCGCAGCTGGGGCACACGTGGTGCGGGAGCTTGACAGCACCGCAACGGGGGCACGTGGACTGAGCCGCAGCCGAGATCTTCATGTTGGCGGAACGGCGGGTGTGAGTGCGGATACGACCCTGCTTTTGTTTAGGTACGGGCATAGTGACCTTCCTTATGAACTATCCAGTGTGGCGATTACGCGCAAGTAGCGATACTACCACAGTTTTACTCGTCAAGCTTGAGATTCTTCAATGCTGCAAATGGATTTTCCGTGGCAGCGGCCCATTCGGCCTCTGCTTGAGCGGCGCAATCGCATTGCTCGACGTTGAGATTGATGCCGCAAGTGGGGCATAGGCCGCGGCAATCGGGCTTGCACAGGACAACGAACGGCGTGTCCATGACGACCGCGTCGTTGATGGGCTCGCCCAAATCGACGATGCGATCCTCGCCCAGCAGCTCGTAGCCGTCTTCGTAGGCCTCGGGGTCCTCGGGCTCGTTGAAGAGATAGAATTCCTCAATCTCACCGGCGATATCAAACGAAGCGGGCTCCAGGCAACGGTCGCACTCACCGGTTGCGTGCGCGCGGACCATGCCCGTAAGCAGAACACCGGTGCCGGCATTGGTAAAGACCACGTCGTAGTCAATGCCGTCCTGCAGCTGGTACTCCTTCTCGCCCACCGTATAGGTGGCGACATCGACCTTGCCGGTCAGCGGATACGAATCTCCGGGAAACTCGAGCTGCTCGGAAAGATCGACGGTAACGCTCGGGAACTCAGCCATTACCACTGACCATTCTGCTGGGTGGCACCCTCGTTGAGCTGCTGACGGCAACGGGTCACCGTACCGGTCAGGCTCTTGAGGTTCTCCTCGAGGTGCGTAAAGACCTGCTCGGCGTAGTCCTCGGCAGCATAGCGCGTCTCGCGCTCGTACTGCTGGGCACGGTCGCGAATGTCGTCGGCCTGCTGCTGCGCTAAGCGGACGATCTCCTGCTCACCGGCAATGGTGAGGGCCTGCTGCTGAGCATCGGCGATGATGGAATCGGCCTGAGCGGCGGCGGAAGCCATAAGCTCCTCGCGCTCCTTGAGGATACGGCGGGACTTCTGCCATTCCTCGGGATAGCTCATGCGGATCTCGTCGAGGATGTTAAAGAAGACGTCGGCGTCGATAACCTTCATCTGGGCGTTCTTGCCGAACGGCGTCTTAGCCTCTTCGATGAGCCCCTCGAGCTCGTCGACAAGACTCACGATCCTGTCGCCAGGAAAATTCTCGCCCGGCATCCGGTCTCCTTTCATAGGTAACATATCATCGTGCTAGTTTACCACATGCCACCAGGCATTAAAAAACGTCACGAAAAGCGATGTTTGAGCGCCTTGACCACATTAGACGGAACAAAATTAGAGACGTCGCTACCAAGCGAGGCAATCTGGCGAACCACCGAGCTCGAGATATAGCCGTACTGCGGCGCACTCATGACAAAGATGGACTCCAACTCGTTATCCAGGCGGTAGTTGAGGTCGGCCTGCTGCAGCTCGTACTCAAAGTCGGTCATGGCACGCAGGCCCTTGACCACGGCTCCTGCTCCCTGTTCGCGGGCAAAATCGACCAAGAGCCCGGTGAAGGGCAGCACCTCGACGCCGTCAATATCACCGAGCGCTTCACGGGCCAGCGCCACGCGCTCGTCGAGCATAAACGTGGTGCCGACGCCGTTTTTGCCCTGCGACTCGGCAACGGCCACGATCACGCTGGGAAAGATGCGACGGGCGCGGCGAATGACGTCGATATGGCCAAACGTGATGGGATCGAAGGTGCCCGGGACAATTACGCGGTTGATGGTGTCACTCATGAGCATCCTCCGTGGGTGCGTCGCTATCGTTGTCATCATCCTCGCCGTTGCCAACCCAGCGCAGCAGGTCAACCGAGGTTATGCCGTAACGCTTCTCGCGCACGGTCTCAAAACCGGTCGGGTGAGCGCCCGTATCGGCCGCAGCGTGCTCAAAGAGCGCGTAGGCGCCCTGTGCCAGCAAGTCCTGCTGGGCCAGGTTCTGCAGCAGCTCCTCGACTGGCTCAGCACCAAAAGCATAAGGCGGGTCGAGCAGGACCAGGTCAAAGGGACCGCCCGGCACGTGGCCGCGCGAGGCGCTTGCCAGCACGTCACCCGTCACCACGCGCCAACGCGCACGGTCACGGCAGAGCGATTCGATATTCTTAGTAATGAGCCGCGCGGCATTCCGATCGATCTCGAACGTCGTGAGCGAGCGGGCACCACGCGAGAGTATCTCTATGCCCAAGGCGCCGGAGCCGCCAAAGGCATCCAGCACGCGGACCTCGTCCAAATCAAAGTCGAATGCCGACATGACCATAGATGCGCACGCCTCGCGCACGCGATCGGTCGTGGGGCGGGTGACATCGCGACCACGGGGCTCCTCGATCTTACGACCGCGCCATTCGCCGCCGATGATTCTCATCCTCCGCTGACCTCCTTAAAGATGTGTCGATACCGCATGGCGACTGCATCGCGCAAGGGGCGCGTCGCCACGGAGTCAAGGTTGCAAGCATACCGCAAGAGCTCGACCGCGTCCAAATGGGCCCACTCGATCAATTCCTCGTCGGCATCGAGGTCAACAAAGCGCAAGGTCACGCCGCCATGCTGGCGGTAACCCAGGATTTCGCCCTCGTGGCGCAGACGCAGGTCCATCTGGGCGAGCGTAAAGCCGTCCGAGGTCTTCTCGAGCGACTGGAGGCGGTCTTGTGCCGCCGACGCGCCACCGTTGCCCTTGGAGTGCGTCATGACCAGGCACGTTCCCGACACGCTGCCGCGGCCTACGCGCCCGCGAAGCTGGTGCAGGGCAGCCAAACCAAAGCGCTCGCCATTCTCGATGACCATGACGGTGGCGTTGGGCACGTCAACGCCCACCTCGACCACCGTGGTCGAGACGAGCACATCGATCTCGCCACGCTTAAAGGCATCGATGACCCGGTCCTTCTCCCCCGCCGGCATGCGGCC
>CATZIG010000173.1 GCA_958419975.1 uncultured Collinsella sp. | reverse complement strand
CGTTCTCGGTGGGCGGCCACCCCGCATTTAACGTGCCCGCCCCCGGTGCCGAGGACGAGGCGTTCGAGGATTACGAGCTGGCGTTTACCGAGGCTTGGACTAACGAGGCTCCTATCATCACGCCCGACGGTCTTATGACGTTTGAGGGCAGCTACAAGGCGCCCGATAACTCTGACGTGCTGCCCATCACGCACCGTAGCTTCGATAACGATGCCATCATGTTCACCGATACTCCGGGCTCCACGCTCACGCTGCGCGGCCGCAAGTCGGGCCACGGCGTCAAGATCGACTTTGAGGGCTTTAAGTACATTGGCGTGTGGTCTGCCGCCAACGACGCTCCGTTTGTGGCACTCGAGCCTTGGACCGGTCACACCACCATGGACACCGAGGACGACGTTTTTGAGCACAAGGCCAACACCATTACGCTGGCGCCGGGCGAGACGGACGTCCGCAGCTTTAGCGTCACTTTGCTCTAGAGGTTCCGCCGTTCTGACGAACGGCGGGCCGGTCGACGCTGCGCGCTACCCAGAGCGACAATTTGTCATTCAAAAGGCATGGCATGACCAGAAGGTCTATGCCTTGCCTTTTTCATGCCACTTGTCGCTCTGGACGACGCTCGCCGGCATTGCCAAAACATCGGCGTCCCCAATGACTACCGCGTGCCTATTAATTTTTCGAGCTTGTGCTGCGCTGCTGGTCGCTGGCGTATATCCTGTTAAGTCGTCAGCATACGATTCAACAGGGAAGGCAGATTATGCATTCTCCCCATCAACGCGACGCGCATCCACAGCCGGTATGCAGCCGTCGTATCTTCTTAGGCAGTGCGCTTGCTGCGAGCGCTTCTGTCGTCGCCGGCGCACTTGCCGGTTGCCAGCGCCCCTCCACGCTGGAAGTAGTTCAGGCCACGACGGGTGGCGGTCGCGACGACCTGTCCGATTCCGTTATCGGCAAGGATAAGATCCGCATTGGCATGGAGGCGGCCTACGCCCCGTACAACTGGCAGGTCTCCGAAGCCAGCGAGTACACCATCCCCATCGACAACGTGCAGGGCGCCTATGCCGATGGCTACGACGTGCAGATCGCCAAGATCGTCTGCAAGGCCCTCGGTGGCGAGCCCGTCGCCGTCAAGCAGAGCTTCTCGGGCCTTATCGATTCGCTCAACAACGGCCAGATCGACCTCATCATCGCCGGCATGAGCGCCACGCCCGAGCGCGAGGAGTCCGTCGGCTTTTCCGATCCGTACTTCATTGGCTACTTTGGCCTGTTCGTAAAAGAGGGCTCGCCCTACCAAAATGCGACCAAGCTCAGCGACTTTAGCGGCGCTACGGTCCTCGGCCAAAAGGACACCATGCTCGATACCGTCATCGACGAAATCCCGGGCGTTGTGCACAAAAACCCGGTCGATTCGGTTCCCACGGTGTTTTCGAACCTGCTGCAGGGCACGTGCGACGCCGTGACCTACAACACCGAGAACGAGAAGGGCTATATGGCCCAAAACCCGGGTATCGTGCCGATTCAATTTGCCGAGGGCGAGGGCTTTAAGCAGGAGGTTACGGCAAATGTCGGCTGCCGCAAGGGCTCGGACAAGCTGCTTAAGCTCATCGACAAGACACTCAAGGGCATTAGCCAAGAGGAGCGCGACCAAATGTGGGACGCGTGCCTCGACCGTCAGCCGGCATAGGGAGGCAGCATGAAAACCATCAATCGTCTGGCCTCCTTTATCAAGGCCGACCACCGTTATGTGTATCTGGGCACGAGCGTTATCGCGGCGCTCGGCCTGGCGTTTAGCCAACGCAACCCCACGCCGCTGAGCTTCTTGGCGTCTACGGGCGTGTTCCAAGACTGCCTCTGGGCAATCCTTTGGGCCTGGCTCGTCGTGTCGGCGGCGGCGCTGGTCACCAAGCTCATGCACTGGAACGACTATCGCGAAAAGTCGCCGTTCGCATCCGAGCGTTTCCGTCGTGGCGCACGCTTAGGCAGCTACGTCGTGGTTGCCATCGCGGCAGTTTTCTTTATCGACCGCTGCGTCATGTCGTTTATCGACCTGGTGCAGGTGAGCATCGTCTCGGATTCCAACCCCAGCGACTTTTTGTCGAGCCTGGTCTACATGACCTACAAGAGCGGCGACTTCTTCATTCGCGGTATCGAGATCACCATCGCGCTTGCCACCTTCGGCACCGTCATCGCATTCTTCCTGGCACTGCTCTTTGTGTTCCTGCGTATTCAGACCTTCGACCGCGTGGATAACGACCTGGTGCGCTTCTTTAAGAGTATCGGCCGCGGCTTTGCGACCGTCTACTCCACTATCGTGCGCGGCACGCCCATGATGGTCCAGGGTCTGCTCATCTATTACGCGGGCTTCACCGTTTTGCGCGGCATGGGCTTCGAGACCGCTCAGGCCAACCAGATTTGGAGCACCTTCACCGCCGGCCTCGTTACCATCTCGCTCAACTCCACCGCCTACATGATGGAGGTCCTGCGCGGCGGCATCGAGTCCATCGATCCCGGCCAGGCCGAGGCGGCGCGCTCGCTGGGCCTTTCGCAGTGGCAGGCTATGCGCAAGGTTGTGTTCCCCCAGGGCATTAAAAACGCGATTCCGGCGCTCACCAACGAGCTCATCATCAACATCAAGGATTCGTCGGTGCTCTCGGTTATCGGCGTGTTCGACCTTATGTACGCCACCACCACCGTCGCCGGCGTGTACTATCGCCAGATGGAGGTCTACTGCGTGGCGCTCGTGGTCTACCTGATCCTGACGCTCGTGGCGAGCCGCCTGCTCGAGGCCTTTGGCAAAAAGCTCGGCGCCGAGGCCCCGGCAACGCTGCCCAGCTCCAACTAGGCTCAAGACGAGGAGAATCATCATGGCAGATACCGCCACTACCGGCGTTGCGGCCGCCGCACAAACTAAAGAGCCGCTCATCCGCGTCGAGGGCCTGCGCAAGAGCTTCGGCTCGCTCGAGGTACTCAAGGGCATCGACCTGTCCGTCAAATCAGGCGAGGTCGTCACCATTATCGGCGCCTCGGGTTCGGGCAAGTCGACCTTCCTGCGCTGCCTCAACCTGCTCGAGACCCCGGACGCGGGCCACATCTGGTTCCACGGCCAGGACCTCACGGCCGAGCGCTGCAACATCAACAAGCTGCGCGAGGACATCGGTATGGTGTTCCAGGGCTTTAACCTGTTCAACAACATGGATGTGCTCGACAACTGCACGCTCGCGCCCGTCACGCTCAAAAAGATGAGCAAGGCCGAGGCCGAGAAGGTCGCGATGGAGCATCTGACGAGCGTGGGACTCGAAAAGTTCGCGCATGCCGCCGTGGGCCGCCTGTCCGGTGGTCAAAAACAGCGCGTGGCCATCGCTCGTGCCCTATGTATGAATCCGCAGATCATGCTGTTCGACGAGCCGACCTCGGCGCTCGACCCCGAGATCGTGGGAGAGGTCCTCGAGGTCATGCGCAAGCTCGCTGCCGACGGCATGACCATGGTCGTCGTCACGCACGAGATGGCTTTTGCCCGCACGGTGTCCGACCGCGTGGTCTTTATGGACAAGGGCGTGGTGCTCGAGGATGCCGCGCCGGCCGAGCTCTTCGGCAACCCCAAGCACCAGCGCACCCGCGAGTTCCTCTCGCGTTATCTCGAGGACAAATAAGCAACCGCAAACGCTTATGTGGCAGGGCCGCTCCGGTGGGGCGGCCCTCGTCATCACAATCGAAAGGATGTCATGGCCGAGGTTTGGCGCTTCTTTGCGCATGAGGATGATTTTGCCGATTTGGACGAAGCTGGCGCGTGCGAGCGCCTGGGCCGCGTGCTGTCGTTTCCGACCATCTCGAGCATGGATGCCGAGGCGGTGAACTGGCAGCCGTTCGACGACCTGCGCGCCTATATGCAGCAGGCGTGGCCGCGCGTGTTCGCGGCGGGCGAGGTCGAGCTTATCGACCATTCGCTATTGGTGACGCTTGGCGGTTCCGACCCCGCCCTCAAACCCGTCATGCTCATGGGCCACATGGACGTGGTCCCCGTGGTGCCCGGCACCGAGGTCGACTGGACGCATGCCCCCTTTAGCGGACATGTGGACGACACCTACATTTGGGGTCGCGGCGCTATCGACATGAAGGACCAGGTCGCAGGCATTCTCGAGGCGGTTGAGTATGCGTTGGCACACGGCTGGGAGCATGAGCGGACGCTGCTGCTTGCCTTTGGTCAGGACGAGGAAACCACGCAGTACGGCGCGGGGGCGATCGGTCGCGCGCTCGAGGAGCGCGGCGTTGAACTTGAATACCTGATCGACGAGGGTGACTACCGTATTGTTTCGGCTGCCGAGTACGGCGCGGGCGAGGGCTGGCTTATGCATGCCGACCTTGCCGAGAAGGGCTACGCCGATATTGTGCTCAAGACGAAGAGTGAGGGCGGGCATTCGTCCAACCCCTACGGCGGCACATCGCTCGAGGTGCTGAG
>CATZIG010000172.1 GCA_958419975.1 uncultured Collinsella sp. | reverse complement strand
GTGCGGTGACGGCGGCGGAAATGCTCTTACCGTACAGGTTGCCCGGGACGGCGGCCTTGCCGGACTTCTTGGCAATGACGACGGTAATCGTGGCGCCGGGCTTCTGCTTGCCGCTGGGGTTCCAGCTGATCACGGTGCCCTCGGTAACCGAGTCGTTCTCCTGGTAGCTAACGTCGACGCCAAAGCCTGCCATATCGAGGGCGTTGCGCGCCTGGGCCTCGGTCATGTCGGTCAGATCGGGGACGGACGTGGTATCCGGGCCGCCCGAGACCTTGTACGAGATGGTCGTGCCCTTCGCGACTTCCTTACCGGCTTCGGTGCTTTGCTCAAAGACCTGGCCCTCATCGGCCTCGTTGGCCTCCTCGGAGGCGTTGCCCTTCAGGCCAACGCTTGCCAGCGCGGCTTCTGCCTGGTCCTTGGTCAGGCCGACAAGCCGGGGAACCTCAACCTTCTCGGAGGGCTTGGGGCCCTTGGAGATTACCAGGTTCACCTTGGTGCCCTTGGCCTTCTTGGTGTTGCCGTTGGGCGTCTGCTCGGCGACCTTGCCCTCGTCGACATCGTCGTTGTAGCTTTGGTCGATGGTGCCGACCTCGAGGCCGGCTTCCTTGATCAGCTCGACGGCAGTCTGCTGGTCCTTGCCCAGCACATCGGGCACGGTGACCTGCTCGCCGCCAAAGAGTCCTGTGGCAAAGGCCACCACGATGCCGATGACGGCAACCGCTGCCACCACGGCGGCGATGATCTTGTTCTTGTTGGATTTGGGCTTTTCGACCTCGTAGGAGCCGGTGGAGCCCGAAACCGAGCTACGGGCGGTATTCTGGCCGCTCACGCCCGAGACGGGACGCACCATGGCGCGCGTCTGATCGGAAAGCTCGCGAGTCTTGGTGGCGCCCAGCTCACCGGGGGCACCGATGATGCGCGTGGGCTCCGAGACGTTGACGGCACGGCCCGACAGGTAGCTGTTGAGCACCTGACGAAGCTCGTCGGCGGTCTGGAAGCGGTTTGCCGGGTCCTTCTCCATGCACTTGAGGATGATGCGCTCAAGGTCGGCGTCGACACCGGAGTTGATCTGGCTCGGCGGAATAGGCAGCTCGTTGACCTGCTTGAGTGCGACCGAGATGGCGTCGTCACCGTCAAAGGGAACGCGGCCGGTGGCGCACTCATACATCACGACGCCCAGCGAGTAGATATCCGAGGTGGGGCCGAGGTCCTGACCGCGGGTCTGCTCGGGGCTGACGTAGTGGGCGGTTCCCAGCACGTTGTTGTCTTGCGTGAGGTGGCTGTTCTTGGCGCGCGCGATGCCAAAGTCCATCACCTTGATGTTGCCGTCGGGCAGCACCATGATGTTCTGCGGCTTAATGTCGCGGTGGATGATTTCGTGCTTGTGGGCGACCGAAAGCGCGGAGCTGATCTGCGAGCCGATCTGGGCGACCTTCTTGGGGTCGAGGGCGCCGTGGCTCTTGATGCCGCTCTTAAGGTCGGTGCCGCGCAGGTACTCCATGACGATGTAATAGGTGTCGCCGTCCTTGCCCCAATCGTAGACGCCCACGATATAGGGGGAGGAGAGACCGGCTGCTGCCTGGGCCTCCTGCTTAAAGCGTGCGGCGAAGGTTGCGTCGCCAGCATACTGCGGCAGCATGATCTTGACGGCAACCGTGCGGTCGAGGACCTGGTCCTGTGCACGGTAGACGGTCGCCATGCCGCCTGTTCCCACCTTATCCTTGAGGAGGTATCTTCCCCCGAGGACCCTCTGTTCCATTCCTGCTCCTAACATAATTATTCGCTCAACGATGTGTGTAGTACCTACGATGTGGCCGCTGGGGCCGTGTGGCGCGTTGCCGCTAGCTCTTCGGCCGCGGCGTGCCTCTGGTGTCCGATTCGATCATGGGCATCACGCTCCCTGTGCGGCAAGCGCCGCGGTCAGGACGATACCGGCGATCTTGGCTGCCTTGACGTCATGCTTGTCGAAATCCTCCAAGGCCACCGAGATGGCGACCGTGGGTGAATCGTAAGGTGCAAAGCCAACGAACATCGAGTTGACGTTGGTGCCGCCGGTCTCGGCCGAGCCGGTCTTGCCGGCGACCTTGACGCCGGGGATCTGGGCATCGGTGCCGGTGCCGGATTGGACGACGGCAAGCATGGCCTGCTTGACCTGGTCGGCCGTGGCGGAGCTGACGGCCTGACCCAGCGAGCGGGACTGCGTGGTCTTGACCACGGTTCCGTCCGGGGCGAGTACCTGGGCTACAAAGTACGGGTCCATGACCACACCACTGTTAGCGATGGCGGCGGCAATCACGGCGTTTTGCATGACGGTGGTCTGCGGGCCGGGCGTGTGGTCCATGCCGACAGGCTGGCCGGCACCGGCCCAGGCGGTCTCCCACTCGGTCATGAGCGACGGGTCGGCCATGATGGAGGCCGCGGAGGTCAGGTCCTGGCCGAGCTTTTGGCCGTAGCCAAAGGCGTTGGCAAACTGCACGAGCGTGTTTGCGCCAACTTCGTTTGCCACCTGGCCAAAGACGACGTTGGAGGACACGGCAAAGGCCTGCTGCAGGCTGATGGTGCCGTAGCTCTCGTTGGCATAGTTGGTGACCGGTGCGTTGCCGATGTCCATGGAGCCGGGCGCCTGGTAGGTGCTGGTCAGGCTGGCGGTACCGGTCTCGAGTGCCGCGGAAAGCGTAACGACCTTAAACGTGGAGCCCGGCGTGTACAGCGCGTCCATGGCGCGATTGTACATGGAGCCGTCCTCGCCGCCGCCCGTCTGCAGCAGGGCATCGATGTTGGTGTTGTCGTAGGTGGGCGAGCTGGCACATGCGAGCACCGCGCCGGTACGCGGGTCGATGACCACTACGGCGCCCTTAAAGCCCTTGAGCGCCTGCTCGGCCGCCGTCTGGATGCGCGAGTCGATGGTGAGCTTGGCGGTGTTGCCCGGCTGGGTCTGGCCCGCGAGCGACGCGATGGCGTTGTTCCAGCTGGAGTAGTCCTTAGAACCGGTGAGCGTGTCGTTCATGACGCTCTCGATGGCGGTGGTGCCATACTGCTGGCTCACGTAGCCAACCACGTGCGCTGCCAGGTTACCGTTGGGGTAGGAGCGTACGTAGGTGCCGTCCTCCTGCTGCAGCGACTCGGCCAGCGTCACGCCGTCGGACGTGATGATGGAGCCGCGCTGGATGTACTTGGAGCGGGCGATGGTGTGGTTGTTGGTCGGCATGTCCTGATAGTCCTTGGCCTTGATGACCTGGACATAGGTGAGGTTGCCGATAAGGATGGCGAACAGCGCCGTAAAGGCGAGCACCGCACGGGTTAGACGGTTGGCGAGCGCCACGCGGCCGAGCACACCGGATTCAGGCGTGTCGAGCAGGCGACGGCGCATGCGCGAGCCGACGGAATGGCTGCCGCTGCCGTAGGAAGACGAGGTGGCAAAGCGCGTGCCCGTCGGGGCGGCGGCAGATGCGACCTGATCATCGGTGATGGCGGCCATGGTGCCGGTGCCGGTAAGCTCGGCCTCGCGTCCGGTCGCCTCGTCACCGGCGCGCAGCAGGAGCGCGACGATGATAAAGCTCGCCAGCAGAGAGGAGCCGCCCTGACTCATAAAGGGCAGGGTGACGCCGGTCAGCGGGATCAGGCGGGTTACGCCGCCAACGATCAAGAAGGCCTGGAAGCTGATGGCGGCCGTAAGGCCCGTGGCGCTAAAGGCAGCGAGGTCGGATTTAGCGCGGGCAGCCGTGGTGAGGCCACGCACGGCAAAGAGCATAAACAGGATGAGCACGGCGCCGCCGCCCAAAAGGCCCATCTCCTCGCCGATAGCCGAGAAGATAAAGTCGGACTCGACGACAGGGATGTTGTTGGCCATGCCGTTGCCGATGCCAACACCGACCAGGCCGCCATCGGCAAGCGAGAAGAGCGACTGGACGATCTGGTAGCCCTGGCCCTGGGCGTCCTTAAACGGATCGACCCAAACCTGGAAACGCACCTGAACGTGCGATAGGAACTTGTAGGCGCCCACGGCTCCGACAGCTAAGAGCGCAAGGCCGATAACGACATACGAAAAGCGCCCCGTGGCAACGTAGAGCATCAGCAAGAAGATGGTGTAGAACAGCACGGCCGAACCCAGATCGCGTTCGAAGACGACGACGAGCAGGCACACACCCCACACGGCAAACAGCGGCAGCAGCAGTCGCAGGCGAGGGATCTTAAAGCCCAGGATCTTGCGGTTGGAGATGGAGAGCAGCTCGCGGTTCTCGGCCAGGTACCCGGCCAGGAACAGCACGATAAAGACCTTGGCGAACTCGCCGGGCTGGATGGTAAAGCCCGCGATGCGAATCCAGAGCTTGGAGCCCGAGATCGTGGTGCCGATAAAGATGGGCAGCATCAGCAGGATGATGCCGATAATGCCAAAGGTGTACTTGTAACGCATGACCACGTCGAGGTTTTTGACCAGTGCGAGTGTTCCCACCATC
>CATZIG010000171.1 GCA_958419975.1 uncultured Collinsella sp. | reverse complement strand
GCCCATGTCAAAGTAGATCCCGGAGCACGGACCGCAGGGACCGGTGGGGCCAGCGGCCCAGAAGTTGTCGTCCTCGCCCAGACGCGAGATGTGATCCTCGGCAACGCCCAGGGAGCGCCACACGTCGTGAGTCTCGTCGTCCTCGGTAAAGACGGTAAAGTACAGGCGGTCGAGGGGCAGCTTGAACTCCTTGGTGATGAGCTCAAAGGCCCAAGCGCAGGCCTGCTGCTTGGAGACGCCGCCAAAGGAGAAGTCGCCGAGCATCTCAAAGAAGGACAGGTGACGGCCGTCCTCGCCGATGCAGTCGATGTCGTTGGTACGGACGCACTTCTGGCAGGAGATCGCGCCGATCTCCTTCATGGTCTTCTTGCCCTGGTAGTACTCCTTAAACTGGTTCATGCCGGCGTTGGCAAGCAGCAGCGAAGGATCGTCGGGGACGAGGGACGAAGAAGGATAGAGCTTAAGACCGCGCTCCTCAAAGAAGTTGAGGAACTTGGAGCGAATCTCGGCCGTAGTCATTGACGGGTAGTCAGCACTCATAGAGGGAATCTCCTCGGTTTCACATCGAAACAGTTCAAACGTAACGATATTACCATCCCACCGCGCAAGTGCAAAAAAGAGGGCCGGCACAATGCCGGCCCTTCAGCGAAATTGCATGTTAGCGCGTATGAATATTAATCCGAATTACCCCGCTAGTTGTCATCATCGTCCATGGAGCCGTCGATGCCGGTATTGGTATCGTCGTCTGAGTTGGAATCATCGTCTTTGGCGAAGGGGTTTTTGAAGAAACCCGTCGCGTCGGGCTGAAGACCCGAGAGCTTGATCCAAGGATTATCGAGCTCGGGTTTGGGCATGGCCTTGGCCTCGGGCGCGGTCTCGTTGCCGATGAGCTCGGACTCATAGATGAAGGTGTCGTCGCCGAGCGCGTCGTAGGCGGCGACCGGGTTGCCATCGGCATCGCGGTACGGTGTGCCCTTAAACACGGCGCCGTCATAGGCCACAAGCTGGCGGCCGGTCTCATTCTCGAAGTAGTACACGAAGATACCCTTGAGGGCCGCACAAAGCGGGATGGCAATAATCATGCCGATGGGGCCCATGAGTGCCGAGCCAATAACGAGCGCCGCGAGGCTCATGATGGGATGCACCTGCACCGAGCTCTGCATGACCTTAGGCGAAATCACGTTATCGGTGACGTTTTGCGCGACCATCGTCACGATGAGCGTCCATAACGCCAGCATGGGGCTGAACATGAAACCGAGCACTGTGGCGATTGCTGCGCTCACCCAAGGGCCGACGACCGGAACCAAATGCATGATGCCGGTAAAGATAGCCATGAGCGCCGCATACGGATGGCCGATGATCATAAAACCGATAAAGGCGAGGAAACCACCGCAGATGGACGTCACGACCATGCCGCGCATGTAGCCGCCGACAGAGCGAGAAAGGATGGCGACCATAAAGCGGTACGAGGTCTCCTTCTCCTGACCGATGATGGTGCAAATCTCGTGGTGCATGCGAGGGTAGTCGCAGGCCATCCAGTACGCAAGCACCAGACCAAGGAAGATCACGAACAACTGCGAGGCCGTATTGGTGATGAGCGGGAAGACACCGCGGCCAAGCTCGGCAGCGATCTGAGACACATACTTCGATGCAACGGCAACCAACGACGAAAGATTATCGTCCAAATACTCCTTGAGCGGCGTGTTGTTGAGCGTCTTGGCATGCGAGACCATCTCGTTGAGATCACCGCCCGCAGCACGAAGCTGCTCAGGCAGACGGCTCAGGACTTCCATGATCTGACCAAGCAAAATAGGCGACAGGATGCAGACGACACCAACGAGCACCGCCACAACCACGATAAGGGCAATAAGCGAACCGATGCCACGACCGACGCCATGATGCTCGAGCCAGTTGGTAATCGGGGACATCACAAAAGCAACGATGGAGCCGACGGCAAGAAACTCAATAACCGGTGCCAGGATACCCATCAGGTTAAAGATGACGGCGGCGATGACAATGCAGCCGACAACAGCCCAAATGCGCAGCGTCAGAATGCGGGTGTCGCGCAGCACGCGATCGGTTTGTTGGGGGTGCTCACTCATGAACGAATCATCACTCCGTCGGGGTCGATCTTGTCCTGAATCTTCTTAAGCGTGCGGCGCAGCAGACGCGAAACCTGCACCTGAGAAATACCCAGCTTCTTGGCGATCTCGATCTGGGTCATGCCCTTCACAAAGCGCAGCTCGATCACCTCGCGCTCGCGCGGCGAGAAATCACGGATGGCTTCCTCGATCACAAGGCGGTCATCGGTAAAGTCGAGCTCGTTGTCGTCGTCGGCGTAACGGTCGAGAATCGAGGGGGCATCGTCGGAATCGGACGCACCAGGAGCCTCGATGGGCACCGAGGTATAAGCCGAAGACGATTCCATAGCCTCGAGGACCTCATCGACAGTCACATCTAGATACTCAGCGATCTCCTCAACCTTGGGCGAACGCTGCAGCTCGTTGGTAAGTTTGTCAGTAGCCTGGTTGACCTTGGCCGAGAGCTCCTGCAAGCGACGGGGCACGCGCACGCTCCAGCCCTTGTCGCGGAAGTGACGTTTGATCTCGCCCAGGATAGTGGGTGTTGCAAACGTCGTGAACTCGAGCCCGCGCTCGGGGTCAAAGCGGTCGATAGCCTTGAGCAAACCCAGATAGCCGACCTGCATGAGGTCGTCGAGCGGCTCGCCGCGATTCTTAAATTTGTTGGCAAGAAACCTTACCAGATTCATATGGGACATGACGAGCTGCTCGCGGGCGTCCGGATCACCGGTCTCCTTGTAACGACGAAACAGCTCGCGGGTTTTCTCCTTGTCCCAAGCGGTCTTGCCGCTCCGGGAACGTTCGGTCATATTAAATATCCGCCTTGAGGTCGAGGGAAAGCGTCAGGGGCGCCGCAGTCTTTTCGTAGGAGTCGCACACGCTCGCCAAAATAAGCTCGGCATAAACAGCAGCCTGGTCATCCTCGTCGACAGTGGCCTGATCGCCAAAGGTAAAGGTCATGCCAACGTGGGTCTCATCGACATCGAATTTGATTGAGATGTCGTCGGAATCAACAGCCGTGCAGCCAAAGATAAAGGCTTCCTCGGCAGCCATGCGGATGTCCTCGATGCGATCGACAGACATGGAACACAGGGCACCAACGTTGGCTGCCGTCATGCGCACAAGGCGAGCGAGACGCGGGTCGCCGGCAACGGTCAGCGTGATGGGGCAGGTTGCTTCGCTACTCATCGCAGGACTCCTCAGAGGTCTCGGCGGGCGTATACGTGTAATACTGAGCCGGCTTGGCTACAGACTTCCGGCCATCATCGTCGCCCGCGGCGGCCTCGTCCTCGCCAATCAAGACGCGCTCGGTCGGCTGCTCGGCTTCTTCGGCGGCAGCGGAAAGCTTGCGCTCGGCTTCAGCTGCAGGAGCCTTCACCTTATTGAAGAGCTTCTGCACAGCACCGGCGGCAGAGTCGGTCACGCTCGACACAGCATTGCTGGCCTCGGCCATGCTGCCCGTAACCTCGGAAATGTCGCGAACCACGGCTTCGACCTCTACGAGATTGGAGGTAAGGGCATCAACTGCCGTCTTGCTCGACTTAAGCAGCGGCTCCATCTGGGCAAGCGCCGGCGTAAGCTCATCGACAGCGCCATCGAGCTTTGCCACCACAGGCTGAGCCTCGGCGATGGTGTTGTTGAGGTCGTTCACGGTCTTATCGAGCGAGTCGACGACGGTGCGGGTCTTGCGCAGCGTGAGCGCGAGCTCGATAACAGCCCACACGCCGGCAATGGCAAGTAGCAGCAGGACAATTTGAATGGGACCCATACAAGCCTCCCAAAGGAATCGAAATACAGACGTTGTTCATGGTACCCCAAAGAAGGGGAAAGTTACCCAAAGGGAATGCGCGAGGCGCCAATGACCTACTTAGGCGCATTGCCGCTTCGGTCGCGTTCGCTTTGCTCCACACGCCACTCTTCCCAGCCGCGGCCGGCAGGCTGCCAAAATGCACCGCGCTCCAGTCCCTCGGGCAAATAGCGCTGGTCGACCCAACCTTCGGGATAATCGTGCGGATACTTATACACACCGTATTCGTCGCTGCCCGGGCGATGACGGTCGCGCAGATAACTCGGCACCTCGCGCAGCCCACTTGAATGGATATCGGCTAGCGCCGCATCGATCGAAGCCTCGCAAGCGTTGGATTTTGGCGCCAAGCACACATAGAGCGCAGCCTGAGCCAGGTTAATGCGGCATTCGGGATAGCCAATGACCTCGGCAGACTTAAACGCGGCATGTGCCACCAAGAGCGCCTGCGGATCGGCGTTGCCGACGTCCTCGGAAGCATGAATCATAATACGGCGCGCAATAAACTTGGGATCCTCTCCCGCATCAATCATGCGTGCAAGCCAATAGATCGTGGCATCGGGGTCACTACCGCGCATAGACTT
>CATZIG010000170.1 GCA_958419975.1 uncultured Collinsella sp. | reverse complement strand
ATCCCGGCGAGCTCGTGGGCATCGTCGGCCAAAACGGCGCAGGCAAGACCACGCTCACCAAACTGCTCACAGGCCTGCTTAAGCCCGCCTCGGGCAGCGTGCGCGTCACGGGACTGGATACCGCAGCCGTTCCCACGAGCCGCATCGCTCGCGAGGTCGTGACCCTCTTCCAAAACCCCGACCGCCAGATCTGCAAGGACACCGTGCTCGACGAGGTCGCCTTTGGCCTGGAGCTTGCCGGCATCGACCGTGCCGAGGCGCTGCGTCGCGCCCAGCTCGTCATCGACCGCTTTGGCTTGCCGGCCGACGAGGCGCCCTTCTCGCTCTCGCGCGGCCAGCGACAAATGGTGGCGCTTGCCTCCGTCGTAGTGGTTGAGCCCAAGATCGTCGTGCTCGACGAGCCCACGAGCGGCCTTGACTACCGCGAGTGCATGACCGTCATGGAAACGGTTCGCACCATGGCCGAGCGCGGTTGCGCCGTTATCATGGTCTGCCACGATATGGAAGTCGTCTCGGATTTTGCCGAGCGCATTGTGGTAATGGCCGACGGTCGCATCCTCGACCGCGGCCGCACGCACGAGCTATTCTCGAACATCGATCTCATGCGGCGTGCCTACGTGGAGCCTCCCCAGGTTATTGAACTCTCGCGCCGTCTGGCATCTTCCGTCTCGCCCGCTTTTGCGCAGGTGAGCGAGGTCACCGATGTCGTTCGAATTACCAAGGAGATGGTCCACCGTGGTTAACGTCATCGACTACATGCCGGGCGATACGCTGCTGCATCGCCTGAATCCCGTCGTCAAACTGGGCCTCGCCGCCGCCATCATCGTCGGCATCTTCTTGTCCGACACCTACGTGGCGCTGCTGGGCTTTTTGGCACTCACCCTTGCGCTGGGTGTCTATGCCGGCGTCGTCGACCGTCTGTTCTCGCTGCTCAAGTTGCTGATTCCGCTCGCGCTTATCATGCTGGTGCTCCAGCTGGCCTTTATGCGCGATGGCAACGTGGTGTGGGGTTTTATCACCGACACGGGCCTCATCACAGGATCGAAGGCCTGCCTGCGCCTGCTGGGTGTGGCGTTACCGCTCATCCTCATGCTCATGGTGACCAAACTCAACGACCTTGCCAACGCCTGCGTCGAGGTGCTGCACGTGCCGTATCGCTATGCCTTCACCTTTACCACGGCGCTGCGCTTTGTGCCGGTGTTTGGTCAGGAGATGAACGCCATCATGGAGGCGCAGACCGCACGCGGCGTCGAGTACGACACCAAGAACCCCATCAAGAAGCTTAAGCTCATGCTGCCACTGTGCGTGCCACTGCTCATCTCGAGCGTGGGCAAGACCGATGCCACAGCCTTGGCGGCAGAACAGCGCGGCTTCTATCTGCGTACGCGCGCCAGCTCGTACAAGCGCTACCCCATCAAGGGCCTGGACATCGCCGTGCTCATCGTCAGCATCGCCCTCATCGCCATCGGCTTCCTGTTCTAGTTCACCACCGACAGCAACCGCCCAACGCAAAAGGCCTCGGCTCGCACCAAACGAGCCGGGGCCTTTACTGTTTCACCAGATAAAACCTACCAAAATAAACCTGTCCCTTTTTGGCGGGTCGGAAGCTAGAGGCGGTAGGGAGCGCCGCTACGGATGATGGATTCACGCACCAGGACGTCCATGGCGTCGAGGGTGATCTCGGGCATCTCTCGGTACTTCTGCAGCACCGATAGCTCGGTGCAGGCCAGAATGACGCGGTCGCAGCCGCTACGGGCGAACTCCCACATCACGCGGTCGAACTTATCCATATCGGGCTCACGTCCGGCCTTCACATCATCGTAGATAAGCGACATCACATCGTTCTGACGTTTCTCGCTGGGATAGACGACCTCAACACCCGCAGCCTTACATTCGCGGCCGTAGACGCCCGCGCCCACGGTGCCATCGGTGCCCATGATGCCGATCTTGCGCACCGGCTCGGCCGGCATACTCAGGTTGGGGTCGAACTCGCACTCCCCCATCACCGCGCCGGCCAGAGCATAGCGCACCGACTCACGCGGCATGTGGATAATCGGCACCTTCGTAAACGACTGGATCTGGTCATAGAAGTAGTGTGACGTGTTGCAGGGAATGGCAATGTGTGCACAGCCCAGCGACTCGAGTGCCTGGGCGCACTCTTTCATGGTCGCCAGCAGCTTGGCATGCTCGCCGGTCTTAATGGCCAGCGTGCGGTCGGGCATGGTCGACTTGGAGAGTACCACCATGTCGATATGTTCCTGATCGCAGGCAGCAGCCGTATGACGCACCACCTGGTCGTAGTAATACGACGTGGCCTCGGCGCCCATGCCGCCGATAACTCCCAGCTTTTCCATCGCCGCCTCCTTGGTGACGCTTGCGCAATTGCGCGTATCATACCCGCGCCCGCCCGATGCAAACCGGACGGGCGCCGCACTCATCTACTTGTAATACGTCTTGAACAGCTTAAAGTGGCGCAGCTTGGTGTGCCACATGCGCAGCCAGCGGTTAAAGACAAAGTCGCCCTTCATAAACGAAGGGTCGGCGCCCTTGCCTTCTTTGTCCAGGCGATGCACCTTAGCACGCAGCTCGGGATCCTTGACGTACTTGTCGACGACGCCCATGGGGACGACCATCCACAGGGCCTCGTCCTGAGCCGTCACAAACTCCGGCTCAAACGGACGGTTGAACACATACTCGTCCACCACATACTTGGCAACGTTAAAGCCGCTGTTGGTAACGTAGTAGTTGCTGCGACCCTGGCGCGTGTTGAAATCGAAGAACTTAAACGAGCCATCGCGCTCGTCGTACTTAACGTCAAAGTTGGAATAGCCCACAAAGTGAAGGTCCTCGAGCAACTTGCGCACGCCGCCCATGAGCTCGTCGTTGGGCTCGGTAATGATACAGGCATGGTTGCCGACACCGTGGGGCTGATGCTCCTCGAGCAGCACATGGCCCAGGCACATCATGCGGACCTTACCGTTGCGGTCGGAATAGCTGGTGAGCACGCGCATGTACTCGTCGTTGCCGGGCACGCGATCCTGCAAGATCAGGTCGTCGGTGTAGCCGCTGGCATACGAATCGCGAATGACCTGTTCCAGCTCGGCGCGGTCGGCAATCTCATAGGCCTTCTTCTGGCCCTCGAACTCATGCTGCCACCACATGATGCCGTCAGAAGGCTTCAGAATCATCGGGTAAGGAAAATCGATCTGGTCGAGCACTTCGGCAGGCGCCTCACCCTGGACATTGAGCATCGCCTTGGTAAAGGTAAACGTGTGCGGATAGGGCACGCCATGCTTCTCGCACAGCTCGTAGAAGATCTCCTTCTTCTGACACTGTTCAAGCATGCTATAGGGAGCGTAAGGCGCGACGATGTTATCCGCCAACTCATGGGCATCCTTGGCCTGAGCCACGAGGGCAACATAGTTATCGCCACAGCCCACAAGGACAATCGTCTTGTCGGCATGCGCTTGGGCAATGCCGTTGACGGTTTTGAGCATCACGGGCATGGTATCGATATCCACGTTGGGCGTGTAGTCGATAATCTGGCTGCGGTACGCAGGGCCCGTCTGGTACTTGCCAAAGACCAGACTCTTGACCTGGTACTCCTCGTAGAAGGCGCGCGCCACCGAGTAGGCGTTGATGTCGCCACCGAGCAGCACGGGGATGAACTCGCGCTCTGTAAACTGCAATGCCATGGAAACTTCCTATCATGAACTGCCCACACAACGGGCGGTCTTTGCGCAACTGATTTATTCTAGCGTGCCAAGCCGCCGGCGCCCAAAGCTCCACCGTATCTATGGCAATCGACGTAATCGTCCAGCACGAAGGCCAGCACGAAGACGGCGCTCACCGTTGTATGACAATGGGCAATGAACCTACCATTGTTGTAGGATTCAGTGTATTGACATCCTCGAGCGAAAGGCGCGCACGTGCCCCAAGACCATCCGACCGATAATCCCATCCTCAATGCCGCGAAGCACGAGCTGGCGGAACGCGCACAAACGGCAGCTCCCCTACGCACCGCAAACGATACTTACAACGGGCCTGCCCGTATCGTCTCAATCAACACGTCGGAGCACAAAGGCACGCGTAAGTCACCCGTCGCCGACGGGCACGACACCGTCATCGAGCAGTTTGGCCTCGCCTCCGATGCGCACGCCGGGCATTGGCACCGCCAGGTTTCCTTTTTAGCTGCAGAGTCTATCCAGACGGCGCAGGCGCGCGGGCTCGATGTGCACGAGGGCGACTTTGGCGAGAACTTCACAACCCAGGGCATCAACCTGCTCTCGCTCCCCCTGGGAACGCAGCTCAAGATTGGCAACGATGTCCTGGTCGAAATCAGTCAGATCGGCAAGGTCTGCCACACCCGCTGTGCCATCTACTATCTCGCCGGCGACTGTATCTTTCCCCACGAGGGCGTTTTTGGCGTGGTACTAAAGGGCGGAGAGGTCCATACCGGCGACGATATCCGGGTAGTCAAACTCGGCGACGGCACCTGTTCGTTCACCCCCGCCGAG
>CATZIG010000169.1 GCA_958419975.1 uncultured Collinsella sp. | reverse complement strand
GAGCACCAGGACCTCGGTATCGGCCGGAGCGGAAAGCACCGTGAGCGGCATGCCGATCAGGTTATTGAAATTGCCCTTGGTGGCCCAGACACGATAGCGCTTGGCGAGCACAGCGGCGAGCACGTCCTTGGTCGTCGTCTTGCCGATGGAACCGGTAATGCCAACGACCAGGCAGCCAAGCTCCAGACGGTACGTGTGCGCCAAACGCAGCAGAAAGTCCTCGGGATCATCGGTCAGCAGGATGGCACAGCCCTTGTCCTGCGCCAGCGAGACCAGCTCGGCCTCGGGCTCACGCGTCATTACGACGGCGCCGGCACCCGACTGGACGGCACGGGAAGCAAAATCATTGCCGTCGACGTTTTCACCGGGAAAGGCGACGAAAATCGTCCCTTCCTCGACCTGGCGCGAGTCGATAACGCACCCGCGGCATACCCGATCGGCTTCTCCCGTCACGGTTCGGGCCCCTGTTGCGGCCGCGAGGTTGTTGACGGCGATCTCTATCATTGCAGCTCCCCTGTAAACCTAATAATGCTATCGGCGTATTGTATCCCAGCGCCGCGCATGCGTGGTGCAGGGCATGTGAACACCCCTCATATGGGACAACAAACCACGCCCCAAAGATTGTAACCCCCTACCTCGTGCGCGGGATACCCAGCACGTCGAGCGCGCTGGCCATAATGGACTGGAACGGCACCGCAGCGGCATCTGAACCGCTCGGCGTTCCGTCGAGCGTGATATAGCACAGTACCTTGGGCGATTGTGCCGGTGCAAAGCCCATAAAGGACGACATGTAGTTCTCCTTGAGGTAGCCGCCGTTCTCGTCAGCACGTTCGGCCGTACCGGTCTTACCCGCCACGTCATAGCCGTCAACCGCGCCGCCAACGCCCGTTCCCTCGGACACGACCGTCTGCATGCACGATGTCACCTGGGATGCGGCGTCCTCAGAAATCGCGCGTTCGCCTTCGCCCCAGTCCTTCTCGTCGCCTTTGCTGGACTTATAGAAGTGCGGGGTCATCATCACGCCGCCGTTGGCGATGCCGCCCACGGCACGTGCAATCTCAATCGGCGAGACGGACAGCGCCTGTCCAAAGCTCATCGAGCCCAGCGTGGCGCCGTCATACTGGTCACGCTCCTTGACGATGCCCAGGCTCTCGCCCGGAAAATCGACACCGGAGCTGTGACCGATGCCCCACTTGTCCACATAGGCGGCAAAGTCGTCGGCACCGATCTTGCGCCCCACCAGGACAAAGCCCACATTGGACGAACGGCGCATCATCTCGCGCACATCCATGGTCATGCCATAGTCGCGCTTGTCGGCATCGGTAACGGTATCGTCGCCCACCTTGATGCTCGCCGGCACCTCAAACGACGTACTCGATCGCACGACACCCAAGTCGAAGCCGGCGCCCGCCACGAGCGTCTTAAAGACCGAGCCGGGCTCGTAGGCGTCGGTGACCAGGCGCAAGTTCATATCCTCGGTCTTGGCGTTTTCCAGATCGGTCTGGTCGTAAGTCGGATACGAGCAGGCTGCCAAGATCTCGCCTGTCGTAGGATCGGTGACCAGCGCCGAGCCGTTCTTGGCCTTTGTCTTCTCGACAGCCTCTGCCAGGGCATCCTCGGCCGCACGCTGGATATTGACGTCGAGCGTCGTCACGATATCAACGCCGTCGACCGCAGCCACCTTTTTATAGGCACCGCCCGCGATATAGCTGCCGTCCCTCGCGCGCTCGCGTACGAGAGAACCGTTCATGCCGGTCAGAAGCTTGTTGTATTGCTTTTCGAGACCCGTCAAGCCGTCGTTGTCTACATTCACTACACCCAGCACCTGCGATGCCAGATTGCCGTATGGATATACGCGCTTCATGGCCTGCTCAAAAAGCACGCCGGGCAGGTTCTTCTTCTCCAGCGCCGCAACATCGTCTTCGTCCACCTGGCGCTTGATATACACCCAGGTTCCATCGGACTCAACGAGCTTGCGGCAGGTCTTTTTATCGATTCCAGTTGCCTTGACCAGCGCCGACACCGTCTTGTCAACATCCTCGACAAGCTGCGGGTTCACGGCGATGTTGCGACATTCGACTGACGACACCAGCACGTTACCGTTGCGGTCGTAGATGGTGCCACGTTTGGCATAGAGGGTCTGCGCAAGCAGGCGGCGCGCATCGGCACGCTCGCGCAGTTTATCGGCTTCGACAATTTGATAGTCGGCAAGGCGAAAGACGCCCAAGCCCAAGCCAAGCCCAATGAAGCCCATGACGGCTTTGCGGCGAGGCAGAGGCGCGCCTGTGAGCCATTCGGTCGACGAACTCTTGCGCGACCTGGTGTTATGCACTTGAGGGCCGCCCGAGCCGCGAAGTCGCGACGCCGGGTCGTTGCCACGGGACTGCCCGGCGTTGTAAGATTGCCGACCCGTTCCTTGATAACCAGAACGTCCCCGCGACGAGGGACGTCCAGAACCGCGGCCCCCATCGGAACCGCGGCGATAGTCATTTGTCATACTCAGCTACCGTCTTGCTACTGAGCGGTCGCGGTCGCGTTGGCGCCCGCGGCTGCATCCTGCGAAAAGTCAAGTGTAACGCTCTCGCTGGGCTCCACCATGCCATAAGCGCCCGCAAGGTCGCGAATGCGCGTGTCGGCGCCATAGACCGAATGCATGACCTCCAGGTCGGAGCTCTCATCGGTCGCCTTTTCGAGCGTGTTGGTAAGCTCGGCGTTGCTGTTGAGCACCTGGGCCGTAATGCCGGCGAGCGCCACGCGGGCGACGCCGATCGTCATGAAGATGGCCGCAATGATGCAAAACGTTTTAAGAACGCTCATGAAAACCGGGCTTACCGCCTGGTTTGCCTGACGGCCCGCGCCCGTGTAGACATCAAAGCGCGGCGTGCGCTGCTCACGGGGAGCAACGGGGGCCTGCGGCGTCTCACGATAGGCGGGCATGGCGTTCATATCATAGGCGAGTGCTGCGCTTGAAGTGTTGTAGCCCATGATATGCCGCCTCCCATCCCGAGTACGTTGGTAGTGTGTTTAAGCTTCGTTTATGGTGCGAGCGGGAGGTCCAATATCGCGCGGTCGCGCCTACAGACGCTGCGCCACGCGGATTTTGGCTGATCTCGCCCGAGGGTTGCGCTCAACCTCATCAGGCTGGGCAACCAAGGGTTTGCGGGTGATGACCTTGAGTATCGGCACGTTGCCGCACACGCACACCGGAATCTCCGGCGGACACGTGCACCCCTGGCTCATCTCCTTAAAGTGGTTCTTTACGATACGGTCCTCGAGCGAGTGATACGAGATGACGCAAATACGCCCGCCCGGGTTGAGCCACCTGGTGGCGGCATCAAGCCCTCTCTCGAGCACATCGAGCTCGTGATTGACCTCGATGCGAATGGCCTGGAAACTTTTCTTGGCCGGGTGTCCGCCATGCCGACGAGCGGCAGCCGGGATACCCGCCTTGATGATCTCGACAAATTGGCCGGTGGTTTCGATCGGTTCTTGCTCGCGGCGGCGCACGATCTCGCGCGCAATCTGCGAGGCGAACTTCTCTTCGCCGTAGACGCGTAGAATCCGGGCGAGGTCGTGTTCGTTATAGGTGTTGATGACCTCAGCTGCGTTTAAGGTGTTATTACCCGGATCCATCCGCATGTCCAATGGGGCGTCCTCGTTATACGAAAAGCCCCTGCCAGGGATATCGAGTTGCGGTGACGAAACGCCCAAATCGAACAGGAAGCCATCGACCCCGGGCACCTCGGCCGAGCAAAGCAGCTCGTCCAAGTCGCCGAAGTTGCCCTTCAGCAGCTGGTGCGGAACGCCGGGAACCTCGCGGTCCAGACGGGCGCCAGCGGCCTCGAGGGCCATGTCGTCCTGATCGACGCCGAGCAAAAGGCCCGTCTCCCCCACCTGCGCGGCCATCTTTACCGAATGGCCGGCACCGCCAAGGGTGCAATCGCAGACAACGGAGCCGCTCTTGAGCTGCAGCGACTCAAGCACTTCGCCGAGCATGACAGGTTCATGCCGATATTCTTGTGTCAAGATCCCACGCTCCATCCGTTACCCGTGCCTTGCCCTTACGAGAAGAAGAGGTCCAGCAGGGCCTCATCGTCATCGTCCTCATCGGCCGCGGCGCGATCCCAAACCTCAAGGTGGTCGTAGTTGCCCACAACCGTGACCTCGCGGTCGAGGTTCGCCTGCTTGCGGAGAGACTCGGAAAGACCGATACGACCGGCGCCGTCCACGTCCATCGACGTGGTGCGCTTGTTGATCGCCCTCATGAGCTTCTGGTCGTTAATGTCACGCGGGTTAAAACCCTCGTGGCCCTCACGACCCGCGAAGAGTCCTTCGACCCACTTATCGAAGGCCTCGGCAGAGAACACGTACAGAGCATCGACATCCAGGGCTTTGAACACGCGAACGTGCTCTCCAAGTTCCTCACGAAGGGGTGCAGGCAGGGACAGACGACCTTTTGCATCGAGATTGCGCTCGTATGCACCAGTCATTCCCATGTGCGCCCTCCCCTCGGTTACTCAGATGGCACGTACGCGGGGAACC
>CATZIG010000168.1 GCA_958419975.1 uncultured Collinsella sp. | reverse complement strand
CGAGCATCCAAGTAGCCACCGCCGTGGGCGCGGGCGTCGCTTACAAGGTGTGCGCGGCAATCGGCCTCGTTTCCCTTATCTGCGCCATATTCAGCGTGCGCACCAAGAAAACCGCACCGAAAACGAAGGAGGCATAAGCGATGTCCGAGATTCTGTCCGAGCGCATCCCGCTCGAGCTCGAGGGGACGCCCGTTTCGAGCATCATGATTGAAGAGCCGTTCACCTGCACGCAGGATTGCACGATTTCCGACGTGGTGCGCATGCTCGCCGAAAACGAGGTGAGCAGCATGCCCGTAATCGATGAGCGCAACCAGGTGGTCGGGTTCATCTCCGACGGCGATGTCATGGGAGCCATCGCGCAGCATCGCGCTCACACCATCTTCACGGGCGGCGACGCGTCCATGCTGTACTTCGACGATCAGAGCCTTGAGCAGCGCATCGAAGACCTGAAGGATCGCTGCGTCATGGATTTCGCGACGCGCCAGGTAGTGTGTGCCCGTCCCGAGCAGAGCATCGCCCGCGTCGCCGCGCTGCTGGCGAAGAAGAAGTTCAAGAAGCTTCCTGTGGTTGATGACGAGGGCAAACTCGTGGGGGTCATCCGCCGCTCCGCCATCACCAAATACATCTTCGGCATCCTTTTCCAATAGGGGCAGGTCGCACTTGAGGCGAACATCTCGAGGCATCGAGCCAGCAACTGGACTAGACAACCTTGACACGCACGCGCTTTCCCTCGATGCTTCGGTAAGGGGAGCTGCGAAAATCGCAGTACGGGTGATCGGTGCCGCGCCCCCGAAGGCAAAAGCGAACACGGGAGCGATACGATGGGAAAAGTCCTGGACGAAGATTTGGTTTATGAGATTCTCTCCGTCGTGGCAGAGATTCCGGCGGGATGCGTCGCCTCGTACGGTCAGATAGCGCGCCTCATCGGCAGGGAGAAAAACTCTCGCCTGGTCGGAGCGGTGCTGAGCGAGGCGGATCGCTACGGAGATTATCCCTGCCACCGCGTCGTCAACCACGCGGGACGCCTCGCGCCAAACTTCCCCGACCAGCGAGCACTACTGACGGAGGAAGGAGTCGCCTTCCGAGACAACGGCTGCGTCGACATGAAAAAGCACCAGTGGAACGAGTAGCCAGGCAGCGTAGCGTCGAAAGGAGCGACGCCACGGGGAACGACCTGCGCCCCGCCGCCGGACAACCTATGGCAAAGTGACACGTCCCACAAAGAGCGGCGCACCAGTACGAGACACGACCGCGACGTAAAAAGACCCTATGATACTCGTAAGCATCTATCTGATTGCCCGCCTCGAGGTACCCAAAGAACGAGAGATGCCGAAACCCCTAGACAAAGAAAAAGGTCGGGAGCTTTTATGCTTCCGACCTGAAGTTTCATGGTCGCGGGGGCGGATTTGAACCACCGACCTTCGGGTTATGAGGTCGCTACGACGTTGTTTCATTCAGACATTTCGACCCAAATTGAAGTCAATATAACTCCAGGTCATTTGATGTTTTCATAGATTTACGAAAGAAAAGTACGCGGAATAATTCGACCCAAATTCGACCCACAACGAGCTTGAAAGCGGTCAGGCGGAGCATTACCCTTGGGGTGTGACCCCACGCAGGGCCCACCACCAAGGGTAATGCCCACTCGCCCCAGCCCTTTGCGCCATTCCGCGCAACCGAGCGCGATTCTCAGGCACTTCAGGCAAGGAACACGATGAACGACCGACCTCTCGTCATAGGCAAAGGAACGAAGCAACGCCGCGACAAATACACGTGGCGCTACCGTCACAGCCTCGGCAAGGATCCGGTCACGGGCAAATACCGCTATTCGCCGTGGCAGACCATACATACCACCAAAAGCCGAGAGGTCGACGCCGCACTCGAAGCCTACAAGGCAGAACTCAACAGCGGCACCTACGTCCAAAAATCGAGGGACACCGTCGGCTCGTACGCAAAAAAGTTCCACGACAACCGCGAAGGAACCATCACGCCGCTCGCCTACTCGACATCCTACTCAATCGAGAACCGGACGCGCACATCACATGCGTGATGCTCATGCTCGACACCGACATGAGAAGGGCAGAAGCCCTCGGGATGACGTGGTCCGATGCCTCCGTCGAGAACAGAAGCATCCTCATTGAGCAGCAGTTCGCGGCCGATCGAAGCGTTCGCTCGCCCAAAAGCAAGAAAAGCGTGCGGAGGATCTCGATAAGCGAGACGCTGACGTCGTATCTCGAATTCTGGAAAAAGGAGCAGGCCCGCGAAATGGAAGCCTTCGGCCTGGAACAAGTCAAAGGCACTCCGCTCGTCCACTCATTCGAACGAACGAAAGACAGGCATCCCCAAGTCAACTTCATGGACCTGAATGGGTTTTCGCGCTGGTTCAGAAACTTCAGCGTCGAGAACGGGTTCGGCAAGTTCGAAGGCGTTCGAACATACCATTATGTGAAGGAAACTGTCGACGGGGAAACGATTTCGAAGCGTTATGAGCATAAAGAGTGGCTCGAATTGAGGGATTACCTCAGGAAGCATCCCAAGGTTCGCGAGGCGAGGCATATCAGCACATATGAGAGCGAGCACCTTCCTTACGGATATTCGGGCCTATCGAGCCACACCGCTACTGCCGCTACTGCCCGCTACTGCCCGCCAGCTTCCGAACCAGCGGGCGGTAGCAGCACCCCGAACATCTCGCCGACAGCGCAGAGAGTCGTCGACCTGGCGGCCAAGGCCGACATCGAGGACGTGATGCTGTGCGACCTGCCCGGCGTCCTGTCCTTCCTAGGGCTGCCACCTGAGACGGAGATGCCACCGGGCAACAAGGGGAAGACGAAGCTCAAGAAGCTCTACAGGAAGGTGGCGCCGAACAAGGCATACCACTCCGGCGAGCGCGCCAAGGATTTGATCTCGCACCTCGACATGGCAGAGATCAGGGCATCGGCGCCCGTCCAAGAATTGGGATGCAGTTCAATACGAGCTCGGGGCTCTTTTCGTCTAGATTGGGGACGCATGGCCGGACGAAAACAATTTGCGTCTGGTAATAAGCGTACGAAAGCGCAATTTACGTCTTAATTCCGTACGCAAATCAAGACGAAAATCGTTTACGTCTGCTTTAATCCGTACGAAAACGGTTTTCGTCTTGCAGGGCAGTTGCCGTTTCTACAGTTCAACTTCCAGTTCGGCTTTGTGCTCGTAGAGGTAGTCGCGCATGTAGGGGATGGCAAATGAGACCTTGCCGTACGAGGGAGCCTCGATAATCGATTCTCTTAACAGGCGGCTGCGGACGGAACTCACCTGTTGAGGCGTTTTGTTTAGGGCATCGGCAACCATGCTGGTCGAGCTCGTCTGCCCCAAAGACGCCATGCTCAGCAGATAAGCGATGCACGTGGGCGGAATGCGCTGCAGCGCGGGCTCAATCACCATGGCGCAGAAGCGTTCGCGTGCCGTTGCAATGCCACGCTCGGCTTCTTCTTCTCCAATAATCGTTGTATGTGCGCGTCTTGCCAACTGCCATGCGTAGTATCCAACGAGTTGGATCATGAAAGGATAGCCCTGCGTTGCCTCGGCAAGTTGGCCGGCAATACCTGGCTGCAACTCCATGCCAGACGCTTCAATGGTTTCCTCGAGGGAGTACGACACTTCGGTTACTGCCACAGCCTTCAGATCAAAGGGGAGGGCGCGGCGCAAAAACGCAAGTGTCTTTCCGTTGATGATGCTTTCAATCATCGAAGGCAGCCCAGCAAAAACAAAGGCGATATCAAGGTCTTCGCCGATAACCTGCTGAATCGCAATGGAGAGCGTTCGGACCTCATCGAGCTCTGCGTCTTGAACCTCGTCGAGAGTGATGAGCAGGCCATTTCCATTCTTGGATATTGTCTGTCTCATGGCGTCGCGTAGCGATGGGCCGATTCGCTCAATATCTATGCTGCCGATGGATATGCCAGCTACGGTGGGCTCAAATCTGGCGTGTTTGGCCTGGAATTTGGGCTGCAGCTGTTCGAGAATGCGCTGGCAAAGTCCCTCGGTTGCGACCTCTTTTATGACCGTCCAGCCACGGCTTTGCGCCAAACGTGAGCACTCGTCAAGGAGGACCGTCTTGCCCGTTCCACGGACGCCGGCTATGCGCATTAGGCGCCCAGGGGCACCAGGCCCGTTGGTGAGGCCTTCACTGAATTCTTCAAGTATATCTTCGCGGCCGATAATCGTGGGAGGTGTTTTACCTGCTGTGGGCTTAAAAGGGTTTGTTTGCATGTGAGCCACCTTTGCTCAAGATATAGCAAGATATAGTGAGATATAGCAACGTATAGCGCTGTTCGCGGGTTCTTACGGTGGTGCTATTTTCCGAATGCCGCGCGGATAAAGCGCTGGGCGAACAGCTTGTTGGCAACTCACGAGGGCTCGGGGTGCCAATTTGGGGTGCAGTAGTGCTGCGCCACGAAAAGGGCCTATCTACTACGTTTAAGCCGCAGGGGTCAACCATAGTCGGCTTTTTCGAAAACCGACAAGCTGTCTACCTGCACTGATAATTGTTCTCGGGGGAAGCGGGCACTGCGGGGCGCGGC
>CATZIG010000167.1 GCA_958419975.1 uncultured Collinsella sp. | reverse complement strand
CAGCGCGGAAGCAGGTCACCAAAAGGGACACAAGAGGCAATCGACCTCATGGGTTCGGCACAAAGGAGAGCAAACGTCTTCCCCATCGAAAGCGCCCATTTAGACGAGGTCAGGGTCGAATGCTCGAGCGAGGAGCGGGAACGGCGAGCCAAGGCGGCCCAGGCCGAGAGCGTGGTCAAGAGGATGGAGGCGGAGAACGACCTTCGGTCCGAACTCGGAAAGGCCGCGCTCAAGTGCGTCAAGTGGCAGCTGGTCGCATGCAACACCCTCGTCGTCGCGTACACCGCCCGTCTCATGTGGCTGCAGCGCGAAATCCCTACCGAGGTGATAATTTCCTGGATGGGCGCGACGACCGCCGAGATCATCGGAATACTCTGGGTGATAGCGAGGAGCCTGTTTCCGTTCCAGGACGAACACAGGTCCGCAGACCTGGAAAAGAGTGGCGGCGGCCGAATCGGCCACCCCAGGAGATAAGGGTCGCCCCAATGGCGGTTCTTTCTTTACGGAGGGGGCCGGGGGATTCGAACCCCCGGGCCTAGGACACACCTCGCACGTCACGTCAATCCGTTCGTTGGGCGCAGCCCCCGCCTAGGACCCTTGCAACCCCTCCAACAAACAAGACAACTTTCATAATAACCCCCTTGAAGTCAATGGACCCGAAATGAGCAACGACTAGGAAGCAGAGCGCCGCGAGGACAATAACCTGAACCTCAACAGCGACAGAAAGCGTGATGTACGTAGATGTCCTCTTCGATGTTAACACAGCGGAACGGAGCGTCTGACGAACTCATAGCGACACATCTAAGAATGCCAGAAATCACGGAACTCCTCTCTGCATTTATAGCGAGACATGAAGTGAATAAGTACAATGAGCAGTGTCCAACAAACGAAAGGCAAACAATGCGAGTCGAAACAACCGGAGTATGCAGAGGAAACTGGAAAATCTACCAGCAACTTAAAATAGAAGGCATCCATGAAGGCTCCAGCATAAAAGCTCAAGCGGCAACGGATGACGACCGCCGCTTACCTTTGTCTCTTCTAAAATTCAAGGACAATAACGGCGAATCGAACTCATACGTTCTTGTAATCCCCGACCCCGATACCCGAGCCATTAAAATTGAGTTTAACGAAATCGGCAAAGACGGTTGCAACCTGAGCAGCGACTCCCTTTCGCTCAATTGCAAGAACATCAAATGGGAGTCGCGTCTTAACTACAAAATTAAACCTGACATGTGCAGCAAACTCCGAAATTACGATGACGTTTCAGAGTTTGAGATGGCGACGATTGATTTTTGGCAGTGCATCGAAGATTCAAACGAGTATATCCTGAGGTGCACGGTTAGAACACCGTACCGCAATGACTCGCAAATCAAACTTCGCTGCCTCGACCGGTTCCTCAATGAGGTTGGGCTGAGCATAGTCAATTTCGGTTCAAATGTAACGAGCGTTGGATTTACATCCGAGAAAAAGCAACTTGAAACGCAGCTCTCGATCCGCATGCCAAAGGCGTTTGATCGTTACTATTTTATTATTGACGATCAAAATCACCCATCATTCAGTGCATTTGACTGCTTAACGCCTGATAAATTAGGCTTGCTTCTTGAGGAGACCAACTTCCTCTTTACCCATGCGCAGTTTGACCCTGAATACCCCGAATGGTTTACAGAGCATAAGGCAACCATTGGTGCACTGGAGAAGCAGAGAAAAATCGTCTTCAATAGCGCTCCGAAATTCAGCATCATTGTCCCTCTTTACAACACGCCCATTTCGTTTTTTAACGATATGGTCGAATCCGTAAAAAACCAGTCTTATGCAAACTGGGAGCTCCTCCTAGTTAATGCAAGCCCTGACAATCAGGAACTAAAGGCTCGCGTTGAGCAGGAGACAGCCCGCGACAACAGAATTAAGTCAATTATTCTTACCGAAAATAAGGGTATTTCCGAAAATACAAACGCAGGCGTTGCCGTAGCTTCGGGCGATTTCGTTAGCTTCTTTGACCATGACGACATCCTTGAACCGGATTTGTTGTTCTCGTATGCCGAGGCAATTGAAAACAATGATAACGTTGATCTTCTTTATTGCGATGAAGACAAACTCATGCCCGATGGAAAGCTGGCACAGCCGTTCTTTAAACCGGATTTCAATATCGATTTACTCAGAAATAATAACTATATATGCCACATGCTTACCATCCGTAAGTCCCTTCTTGACACGCTGCAACCGAATACGAAAGAGTTCGATGGGGCCCAGGATCACAATTTGACTCTCCGGGCCGTGGAAAAGGCTAGGAACGTCCACCATGTTGCAAAAGTTCTATATCACTGGCGCCTAAGCGAAACGTCAACCGCGGCAAATGCCGACAGCAAACCTTATGCCACCATTGCGGGTATTAAGGCGGTTCAGAATCACCTCGACAGACTTGGGCTCAATGCAAAAGTTGAACAAGCGCGTCGTCCCTTTACATATAAAGTAACCTACGCCGTACCAGATTCCCATCCGCTCGTTTCGATCATCATTCCGACCAAAGATCACGCTAATATCCTCGATAACTGCATTACGTCAATTATCGAGAAATCCACATACGACAATTACGAGCTTGTGATAATCGAAAATAACAGCACGGAAAATGCGACGTTCGAGTATTACGATAAGTTACAAGCCAAATACCCTGATATCGTTCGCCTTGTTACCTGGGAGCACGAATTTAACTTTTCCAAGCTCATGAACTTTGGAGTGGCCCGCGCCAAGGGAAATTATCTCTTGCTGCTGAATAACGACACCGAAGTGATTACGCCCAATTGGATTGAAACTATGCTTGGCATCTGCGCACGCGAGGATGTTGGCGCAGTTGGTGCAAAACTCTACTATCCCGACAACACCATTCAACACGCTGGCCTATGCGTCACGGGCGGCGTGGCAGGACATCTCTGCCAAAGCATGCCAAAAGACAACTGGGGCTATTTTGCACTCAACGATGCGCAGCAAGATTTCAGCGCCGTCACGGCGGCTTGCATCATGACCAAACGAAGCGAATACGAAAAAGTCGGAGGTTTCACCGAAGAGCTTCAAGTCGCATTTAATGATGTTGACTTTTGCCTAAAGCTTCGCGAGATTAACGATCTGATTGTATACACGCCCGAAGTCGAGCTGTATCATTACGAGTCAATTTCTAGAGGCGTTGAAAACAACACAAACAAGCAGATTCGCTTCCACAAAGAGGTTGCGTACATGAATTATCGCTGGGCAAACTACTATGTCGAAGGCGATCCATATATAAACCCGAATTTCACCGTGGGAGAACCTGGAAATCGCTATTACCACTTGTGAGATCTAAATGCAGCCTCACAATAGGTGCAAGCAATATCATTGCATATAGATAAGGGGGACGGGGCCTCCATTCCCCCGCCCCCCCCTAATTGCGGCGACATAATTGTGAGTTACTGATTCCTTTTTCTGTATTTAGAGAAAGGAATCTCATTGACTGAGTAATCGTCTTTCTCCGTACCACTTATAACGCGCTTCAGTACCGCCATTCAAAAACGTGAAAATTGCCCTTCAGTACCGCCAGCGGCGCGCTTGAGTACCGCGCCCCAGCGGTCCGCCGCCTATACACTCGAAACGCCATACCATTAGTCGAGAGAAAGGAACAGATTATGGCAAGAAGGTGATTTCCGACGTTGATGACCTGCAAGCTTTCTCTGGAAAAGTTGCCCCTCTATACGATATGCTTCTCTCAAACAGAAAAGAAATTGTCGCTCTCATCGAGCTTCGTGACACTCTGCTGTCTAAACTTATGTCAGGTGAATTCGATGCCTCTAGTGTTGAGCTTTAAGGATAATTTCAGGCGGTGCCGATGTACTCAGTAAATGGTGTCGACTTGCAGAGCAGTGAGCTTGAGGGGTTGAATCTGCTAGTTGCGGCTGAGGGGGAAGTGAGGGTGGCGGTTTTGTTGCCGAGAATCACCTTCATCTCACGGGCGAGAAGTACTGTTTCATCGAAAAGTATATTGAGCTCTACAACGGCCTACACGAAGCGGGCTTGATAAAAGGCCATGGTAGCGATGGTGGATTCCTCTTTGGGGGAGTCACTCATAGAGGATTTGATTTCGTAGATGATTACGCCACCGTTGTTGCCCTGAACAAAGAGGAGAAAAGGTAGCAGAAGCTTCATGATTACAAAATTGCTGCATTCGGAATTATCGGAGGCTTATTGAGTGGTGCGCTCGAAAGCTGGATGGTTGAGGCACTCAAAAACATCCTTGCTCCATGCAGCTAAATGCCTAGTTTCTTATGTTGGAGGATGTAATGGATGACGAATTATTCGTAAGGACTATGATTGAGGTCTTGAAATTCGATAAAAAGTATTCAGGGAAAAAAGACGACTTATTGCCCATACTCAGAAGAGTCACGCTGAATAGAAAACCCCAATGGGGGCTTGTGCGGCATGGGCGCCCTAATCAGCGATACGAAGATATTGAGCTGCGCATACCCGTACCCCTTCTGAATGAAGCCAATAATCAATATGACGATTTGTACGACATAATCAATTACGTGTACGAAGAAAGCGATGAGTATGCTTTAGGAGAATTGAATAAAGATGGCCAAAGGACAAACATACGAGTTA
>CATZIG010000166.1 GCA_958419975.1 uncultured Collinsella sp. | reverse complement strand
ATAGTCGGCGATCTTTGGCCGCGCGGCCGACATGCAGGCGATGAGCGAACTCTTGCCCACGGAAGGGAAGCCCACGAGCGCGGCATCGGCCATAAGCTTCATCTCGAGCTCAATCCAGTGCTCCTCGGCCGGTTCGCCCAGCTGAGCGAACGCGGGCGCGCGGCGCACCGACGTCACAAAGTGCGTGTTGCCCAGGCCGCCGGCACCGCCGGGCGCCACGACGACGCGCTCGCCATCGTGCACCAGATCGGCAATCTCGAACATCGGGGTCTGCGTCTCGGGGTCGAGCTCGCGCACCACGGTACCCATAGGGACCTTGAGAATCAGGTCCTCGCCGCTCTTACCGTTACGACGGGCACCCTGTCCGTGCGTGCCGCGCTCGGCGCGGAAGTGATGCTTAAAGCGGTAATCGATCAGCGAAGACAGCTGAGCATCGGCCTGGATGACGACATTGCCGCCACGACCGCCGTCGCCGCCATCGGGGCCGCCCTTGGGGACAAATGCCTCGCGCCTAAACGACATGCATCCGGCTCCGCCGTCGCCGCCGCACACGTTAATGCGGCTGATATCGGTGAACTGTGACAACAGAATCGCCTCCTACAAAAAAGAGGGAGACCCTTGAATCCTAAAACTCAAGTGCCTCCCACATATGTGCTCTATGAAGGGTGAATTACGCGTTCGCGAGCGGGCGTACGCTGACCCTGTGCTTGATACCCTTGTGGAACTCAACGGTACCGTCGACCAGCGCGAACAGCGTGTCGTCCTTGCCACGGCCAACGTTCTCACCCGGGTGGATGTGCGTGCCGTGCTGACGGACGAGAATCGTGCCCGTGGTTACCGTCTGGCCGGCATAGCGCTTCGTGCCAAGGCGCTGACCGCGGGAGTCACGGCCATTACGGGAGGAACCGAGTCCTTTTTTGTGTGCCATTGTGTATACCTACTCTTTCGTTACGAGTGTAATCTACTCGGCGACGGGAGCCTCGGCAACAGCCTCAGCCTCTGCCTTGACAGCCTTCTTGGCGCGGGAGGTAGCCTGAACCTTCACGATCTTCAGCTTGGTCAGCTGCTGACGGTGACCCTTCAGACGACGATAGCGCTTACGCTTGTGGAACTTGAAGACCAGCTGCTTCTCGCCCTTGAACTGCTCAACGATCTGAGCGGTAACCTTGGCCTTGGCCAGCTTGTCGGGATCGGTGACGATCTTCTTACCATCGTTGAGGAAGATAACCGGCAGGGTGATCTTGTCCCCCTCATTGCCCTCGATCTTCTCGACGGTGATGACATCGTCGGTGGCGACCTTGTACTGCTTGCCGCCCGTGTTAACGATTGCGTACATGTTTACTTGCCCTTCATGCATCAGTTAGTGCAACAGCCGAATATAGTAGCAGGCGAAAATACCCCCGTCAACGAGTATGTGAAGCAAATCCACAAGTTCGCACAGGTATGGGGCTGACGAGTCGGCCCTCGTCGTCCTCGCATGCTTGATTCTGACGCTCGACATCGTAGGAGCAGATGGTCACGAGGTCTTGCATACCGGTGGAAACAATAGGTGCATCCACGCCCGGGGTCAAGCCCTGCAACAAAACATCAGCAGCGGAAAGCAAAATTTCCGGACGCATGGAGCCCTCGTTGTCGGCATGGGTGTCGAGCATGAGCACCAAATGGTCCGGGCGCTCCCCCGCCGTGAGCTCATAGCCCACGAGCGTGTGATCCAAATCCAAGCGCTTGCTCTTTTTGCCGCGCGCGTAGTCGATGCCGTGGCCCGCGCGCAGCGTGTCGATCGCACGACGCACCTCATCGGCGCTCACGGGCGCCTCGGGATCCAGGTGTAAGTCGATGCGATACGACAGGCGCGTGAGCTGCGCCGTCAATGCCGGCGTGCGCACGTCGATGTACGCCGCCTCGATGGGCGCCAGATCGGCCGGAGACGCCGCAACCAGGCGCTCAAACGCCTCGTCGAGCGCCACGAACTCAGTCATAAACAGGTCATACCACTCGCAGGTCGATGACGTACCCACCGGTAGCGCCGAAGAGAAACCCACGCGCATGTGCGGAGAGAAGCCCTGCGTGACGGCATAGGGAAGCCCCGCACGGCGCACGATGCGCTCAATGGTATGGATTACTTCGAGATGGCCCAGGTACTTAAGGCGATCGCGCTTGCCATAGCGAACACGAAGCCTAAAGAGCGAGGGGTTGTCGGTCAGGCGCTCACTCATGCGCGATCACCCATCAATACATTCTTGGCGTGGAGCGTGGGACAGATTCCGCAGCCGGTGCACGACGTGCGGGTGCAGTCGGGAGTCGTGACGCCCTCGAGCGAGCGACGGTACTCGCGCTCGAGGAAGCCGCGCGTGCAGCCGGGGCTCACGTGCTCCCACGGCAGGCGCCAGTCCAACTCGTAGGGCAGGTGCACGAGCTCATTGAGGTCGATGCCGTTTTTGGCAGCAGCTTCCTTCCAGTTATCGAGCGAGAAATGCTCTACCCAGGCGTCAAAGCGAGAGCCCGAGCGCCAAGCATCGATGATGACGGGCGTCATGTCACGACCGGCGCGGGACAGCGCGGCCTCGATGAGCGAGGTCTCGGCATCGTGGTAATGCACGCGGACGGCACGGTTGCGAACGCTCGTGATAAGCAACTTCTGGCGACGCTTGACGTCGTCGTAGTCGAGCTGCGGGCACCACTGGAACGGCGTGGCAGCCTTGGGGATAAAGACCGAAACCGAGATGGAAACCGAGATCGAGCCGCGACGAGCCTTGGGCACCACGGAACGACCGAGCTCCAGCACGTGATCGGCCAGATTGGCGATGGCCACGATGTCCTCGTCGCGCTCGCCGGGAAGGCCCATCATAAAGTAGAGCTTCATGCGGTTCCAGCCGGCCTCGAAGGCCGCCTTGGCCGCACGGTCCAGGTCCTCCTCGGTCACGTTTTTGTTAATAATGTCGCGCATGCGCTGGCTGCCGGCCTCGGGCGCGAACGTCAGGCCGCCCTTCTTTTCGCCGGCAACCGACTCGGCCATATCCACGCCAAACGAATCCAGGCGCTGCGACGGAATAGACACGCGAATACCCGTATCCTCCAGGCGACGGTTGAGCCTGCCGAGCACGTCGCGAATGCAGGAGTGGTCGGTCGTGGAGAGCGAGGTCAGCGACACCTCGTCATAGCCAGTCTTTTCCAGACCCTGAATCACCGACGAGACGATCTGGTCGGCCGAGCGCTCGCGCACCGGGCGATACGTCATGCCGGCCTGACAAAAACGACAGCCGCGGGCGCAGCCGCGCAGGATCTCGATAGACAGGCGGTCGTGAACCAGCTGCGCATAGGGCACGCACGACTGCGACAGCGGATTCGTGGCGCCGAAATCCTCAACGACGCGCTTGTAGACCACGGTCGGCGCATCCTTGCCTTCACGCGGCACGGTGTAGCCATGCGGCGAGCAGGGCTCGTCGTGACAAACCTCATAGAGCGACGGCACGTAGTTGCCCGCAATGGATGCAAGCTGCTCGACAATCTGCGCGCGCGGGACTCCTTCATCACGCAGGCGGCGATGCAGCTGGCAGGTCTCGAGCAGCGATTCCTCGCCCTCACCGATGAGGATGGCATCGAAGAAGGCCGCGTACGGCTCGGGGTTGTACACCGAGGGGCCGCCGGCGATAATGATGGGGTCGTCTTCGCCTCGGTCGGCCGCCAACAGTGGAATGCCAGCGAGGTCGAGTGCCTCGAGGAAGTTCGTCACCGCCATCTCGTGCGGCACATGCAGACCGACGATATCAAACGAAGCGACCGGCGCTGCACCCTCGAGCGAGAGCAGCGGAATGCCCGCCTCGCGCATAGCGTCACCCATATCGGGCCACGGCACATAGCCACGCTCGCAGGAGATGCCCTCGGCCTGGTTAAGGATGTTGTAGAGGATGGCGATGCCCTGGTTGGGCAGACCGACCTCGTACACATCCGGATAGATCAGGCAGCAACGGTAGTCGGCATCGGCCTTGGAAAGCGTGCCCCACTCGTGATCGATATAGCGACTCGGCTTCTCGACCTTGGCGAGCAACGGCTCGATTAAATGAAAACAATCTTGGTATGCAACGCGCAACGGAAAACCCCTAAGCAGCGAGATCTGATGCGTCCTGATAGGACGCCATAGGACGGGTAGCGCCCGCGACCGTGGTCACCAGATCGCGAACGCGGGAGAACGTGGCAGTGACCACCTCGTTGGCACGGCTGTAGTCGACATCGCGCTCGTAGAGCGAAACGAGCGCACGGCCCATGCCATAGGTGCCCGCGGCAGCAGTGAGCGCCTTGACGGCAAACCCAATATGCGGCGTCTGCTTGACAAGTGCGCGGGTGACCGCTCGGATCACAAGACCGCCGGCAAGCACGCCCGCGACCTCGTAGCCGCGCTCAGGCTTAATGCCGCGTCCAAAGACGGCAGCGAGCTCAAAGAGCATGCCCACCTGCGCCAGCGCCATAACGGGATAATCGGCGCCCGGCAAAAACACCAGCGCACCGGTCGCCATATTGGTGAGCGCGCACGAGGTGATGATACGATTGGCCGCCGCGATGCGCATGAAGGCAAAGTTCGCCGCAAAAGCCGTTTCCTTGTCGGTGCGATCGAGAATCCAGCGGGCAAGCGTCTCGAGCAGATAC
>CATZIG010000165.1 GCA_958419975.1 uncultured Collinsella sp. | reverse complement strand
TTTTGCCGCTGCGACCAAGGACGACGACGCTGCTGCTGGTCGCGATATGCTGGCCAAGGACCTGCGTAAGCGTGGCTATGGCATTTCTACGCCGCGTTCAACGCGTGCACTCAACGCCGTGGCGGAGCAGTTTAACTTCAAGCAGCTCGAGGACCTGTTTGCCGCCGTCGGCGCCGGCAAGGTTGCCCCGCGCGCTGTGGGCAATAAGGTCGAGCAAATCTTGGACCCCAAGCCCGAGGAACAGCTCACCAAGGCCGAGGCTATCGCCGAGGTCGTGAAACAGCCGGCCCGCGGCTCCAACCGCAAGCCGCAAAAGCGTGGCAAGAGCGCCAGTAACGGCATTATCGTTAAGGGCGAGAGCAACAGTGGCCTGCTGGTCCGTCTGGCTCATTGCTGCAACCCCGTGACGGGCGACGATATCGTCGGCTTCATCACGCGTGGCCGAGGTGTCTCAGTGCATCGCGCCAACTGCCCCAACGTCAAGGGCCTCATGGAGCACCCCGAGCGCATGATTGACGTAGAGTGGGATGGTGCTGCCGACACTCTCTTCCAGGTCGAGATCGTGGTCGAGTGCCTGGACCGCATGGGCCTGCTCAAGGACGTCACCATTGCCATTGGCGATGCAGGCGGCAATATCCTTTCCGCCGCCACCTCGACCAACCGCGAGGGTATTGCGACCCTGCGCTTTATGGTCGAGATTTCGGATGCGAGCGGCCTGGATCCGCTGCTGGCTTCCATCAGCAGTGTCGATTCGGTCTACGACGCTCGCCGTCTTATGCCCGGCGAGGGCGGAGCGCAACTCAAGCGCCGTGTGTAGGTGCGAGAGCCTCTCAGCATCATAGATATTGGTTACGTTCGAGGCATCGTTTGGTGCCTCGAACGTATTTTAGAAGGAGGGTATGCGCATGGGCGATATGACTTTGGACCTGACACCCCGAGGCGCGGCTTCGATTGAGGCGCTCGTCAACGGCCCGATTCAGACCAACAGCTACGCCGTGATTTCGAATGACGAGTGCTTAATCGTCGATCCGGCGTGGGAGGGCGAGCGTCTTGTGGAGCATATCCGCACCGCGCATCCCGAGGTGCGCGTACTCGGCTCTGTCTGCACGCACGGTCATGCCGACCATGTTGGCGGGGTTGCCGGGGTTCGAGCTGTCGTTGGCGACAGCGCACTATATGAGTTGTGCGCTAAGGACGTGACGGTACCTCGCGCAAATATCGAGGAGCAGCGCGCCATGTGGGGTATCGAGACGCCCGATCCGGGTGAGCCGACGCGTTTGCTTGCCGAGGGCGATACAATCGAGGTGGGCGACGTCTGCCTGCAGGTGATCGAGACGCCGGGGCATACGCCGGGCGGCATCGTCCTGTTCGCCGCGACCGAGCAGGGGAACATCGCCTTTGTGGGCGACACGCTTTTCCCGGGCAGTCACGGTCGTACCGATCTTTCCGGCGGTGACGAGGCGGCGATTATGCGCTCGCTCTCCAAACTTGCCAAGACGCTTCCGCCCGATACCGTTTGCTTGACGGGCCATGGCGATTCGACCACGATGGCGCGCGAACTTATGCAGAACCCGTTTATGCAGATGTAGGCTCGAAGCCGTCTTTCGAACCACGAAGACCGGTCAATCGTCAAGCTATTTTCCCCAGTGGGTCGATTCTGTGGGGCAAACGGTCAAAATTTGTCCAATCGGATGGTATTCGTGAACAAACGAACGTTTATGCTCGGGTATGTCGTGGTAAAATCTCAGGCGTTATCGGAGCAACCTTACAGGAGGTTTCTTTTATGCTCGTCAACGCAGCAGACATGCTCAAGAAGGCCGAGGCCGGCAAGTATGGTCTCGGTGCCTTCAACACCAACAACCTCGAGTGGACCCTGGCTATTCTCCAGGCCGCCGAGGAGGCCAAGTCTCCGCTGATCCTTCAGTGCACCGCTGGTGCCGCTAAGTGGATGGGCGGTTTCAAGGTCTGCGCCGACATGGTCAAGGCTGCCGTCGAGGCCACGGGCGTTACCGTTCCCGTCGCCCTTCACCTCGATCACGGTTCTTACGAGGACTGCTTCAAGTGCATCGAGGCCGGCTTCACGTCCATCATGTATGACGGCTCTCACGAGGAGACCTTCCAGCTTAACCTCGACCGCACCAAGGAGCTCGTTGAGCTTGCCCACTCCAAGGGCATGTCCATCGAGGCCGAGGTCGGCGGCATCGGCGGCACCGAGGACGGCGTGACCTCCAGCGGCGAGCTCGCTGATCCTGCTGAGTGCAAGCAGATTGCTGACCTGGGCGTCGACTTCCTCGCCTGCGGTATCGGCAACATCCACGGCGTGTACCCTGCCGACTGGGCTGGCCTTTCCTTCGAGCGCCTGGGCGAGATCAAGGCTCAGACCGGCGACCTGCCCCTCGTCCTGCACGGTGGCACCGGCATCCCCGAGGATCAGATCAAGAAGGCCATCTCCCTGGGTATCTCCAAGATCAACGTCAACACCGATCTGCAGCTCGTCTTCGCCAAGGGCGTTCGCGAGTACATCGAGGCTGGCAAGGATCAGCAGGGCAAGGGCTTTGACCCCCGCAAGCTCCTCAAGCCTGGTCGCGACAACATCGTTGCCCGCACCAAGGAGCTCATGGAGGAGTTTGGCTCCGTCAACAAGGCGTAAGCGTCGCTAAACTTCCCGTCGGAAGCCCCGTCCCCCTACACTGTTTCCTTTGCGCTCACCTGACTTCGCCAGAAGTCGCGCCAAGGAAACAGTTCCGGGGGACGGGGCTTCCTTCGTTTAACGCCGCAGGGTTACGAGTCTGAATTAAGATGGCTACTGGCTTCGCCAGAAGTCGCGCAATGGGAAAAGCTCCGGGTGAACGGGGCCTCCTTTGTTAACACGCTACAGGGTTACTGGGCTGAATTCATTTTTTATAGGTACCGTTTATCGGTGTTGAGGGTTCCTTTATTGGGGCTTTCTTTTTATCTCGCTACAATGTGCTTCAAGGGTTCTAATGACTTGGAGTTTGGTATGGCTGTTATTAATGTGCTGCCTTCGGATGGGAAGGTTATTGACGAGGGTCCTGTTGGTTGCTCTGTTGATGTTTGCAATGATGACTTCCGTTTTCTAGATGTTGGCTTGCCACCCGAGATTCTGCGTTTAAAGGACGCGGGGTATCTTTCGCAGGCTATTGAGGCTTGCGACCGCCTACTTGCCCAAGATCCCGATCCCTCGCTTGCTGCCTGCGTTCGTGCCGAGCGGTATCGCATGCTTGAGACGCCGCTTCATTTTTCGGTGTCGCGCGATCGAGCTATTGCGATGATTCGCGAGGAGTGGCCTGAGTTTACCGAGGAGCAGTTTAACGATCTGATTGACCGTAAGCGTATTGACTGGCGCTTTATCGATGGTGAGCTGTTCGTTCTCGACAACTTCCTCGATTCGCTTCGCGTATATCCCAAAGAGGTTCCCGGCATGCGTCCCGATCCTACGGACGGAATTGCACTGCGCAACGAGATGCTCAAGGAGATGGAGTCACAAAACGGATTGACTCGCGTTATTACGCTTAAGGCGTCCTTGTCTGTCCCCGGCGCTCTAGAGGGGGAGACCGTTCGCGCTTGGCTTCCCGTAGCCGCCACCTGCCGCCAACAGTCTCAGGTCGAGATTCTCGACATGACGCCGGAGGGTGCTGTTGCTCCCGCGAACGCTTCGGCGCGTACCGCCTCGTGGTCTTCTTCGAGTGAGCGCTCATTCTCGGTGACTTATCGTTATCACATCGATGCTGCTTATTGTGATGTCTACGGTGGCGCACTTCCGGTTCATCCGCGTATGGACGCGCCTCTGCCCGAGGATATTTCCGAGGATCGTCCGCACATTGCATTCACGCCGTATCTGCAGCAGCTGACGGCCGGTGTTGTTGACGGACTCGAGGATCCGCTCGATCGCGCCCGTGCTATCTATGATTACCTGACGCAGTATATCGACTATCGCTATCAGCCGCCGTACTTGCTTTTGGGATCTATTGCCGATGACTGTGCGCATTCGCTTCGCGGTGATTGCGGTGTTATGGCGCTTACGTTTATCACCATGTGCCGTATTGCCGGTGTGCCCGCCCGTTGGCAGAGCGGCCTGTATGTTGCGCCCGATTCGGTGGGGTCGCACGACTGGGCAGAGTTCTATACGCCGCAGACCGGTTGGCTCAACGCCGACGTGTCATTTGGATCTTCTGCTCGCAGGATGGGGGAGGAGTGGCGCCGCCGTCACTACTTTGGCAATCTCGACCCATGGCGTATGGTGGCCAACAATCGATTCCAGGCAGAGTTTGAGCCCTCTTTCGACGGCATGCGCGAGGACCCTTACGATAACCAGATGGGTGAGGCTTCGGTCGACGGTCGCGGATGCCGTCAGCGCGAGATGCTACGCACGGTCGAACTCATCGAAATGCTCGAAGTTCCATTTTCGGACTAATCGGTAGAAAGCTGTGATAAACTAACTCACGCATTACGTGCCCGAGTGGCGGAATTGGCAGACGCAGTGGACTCAAAATCCACCGTTGGCAACAACGTGCGAGTTCGAGTCTCGCCTCGGGCACCATACATGCAAGTGAGCGTTCAAGGGGGTTGCGGCCCCCTTTTTCGTGCCGAACTCGCGTGAGCGCGCGAAGCGTTAAGCAAACAGGCCTGCGGCCTGTTTG
>CATZIG010000164.1 GCA_958419975.1 uncultured Collinsella sp. | reverse complement strand
TATACCGAGAAATTCAAAAAAGTGGAAAATTCATTACATATTTGCGTTGACTTTAGGTAACTAAAGTTTCATACTCCTTTTCAACCACTGGGGGATGTGAACACGCACGGATCGTTCACATCATGATTGAAGAGGATTTCTTAGACATGTTCACGCATCAGCTAAACATTATCAGCGTAGTAATTATCTGATGCGGGTTAGCACATACAGCTAGCCCGTACGATAACGGGCGGCTGATGAAGATGAGGGCCGTCGAGCGCAACCGACGGCCCTCATTTTTTATGTCTGGGAAGTTCTTTTTAGAGGAGGAAATGTAATGAACGGAGTTTTGCTCATGGTTGTGGCCGCGGCGGTGCTCGCCTGCGGCTATCTGGGCTATGGCCGATGGCTGGCCAACAAGTGGGGCGTTGACAAAGAGGCCCTCACGCCGGCCAAGCGCATGAAAGACGGCAACAGCTTCTCGCCCGTCTCCGCCTTCACCGCGTTCTCGCACCAGTTCAGCTCGATCTGCGGTGCCGGCCCTGTTACGGGTACGATCGTCGCTATGGCCTTCGGCTGGCTTCCCGTCGTGCTCTGGGTCCTCGTCGGTGGCATCTTCTTTGGCGCCGTCCACGACTTTGGCGCCCTGTACGCCTCGATGAAGAACAACGGCAAGTCTCTGGCCCAGCTCATCGAGAAGTACATCGGCAAGACCGGCCGTCGCCTGTTCCTGCTGTTCTGCTGGCTGTTCTGCATCATCGTCATCGCCGCTTTCACCGACATGGTCTGCAAGACGTTCATGTTCACCCCGGCCGTTGACGCTTCTGGTGCTGCTACCGGTGCCATCGACTTCACCAAGTCCTATGCCGCTGGCTGCGCTGGCACCATCTCCATCCTGTTCACCTTCGTCGCCATGGCCTTTGGTTGGGCCCAGAAGAAGTTCAACCTCACCGGCGCTGCCGAGTTCGTCACCGGCGTGGTGCTCATGGTCCTTATGTTTGCCGTCGGTATGCAGTTCCCGGTCTACCTGGATAAGTTCCAGTGGTTCGCCGTCGTCATGGTCTACCTGGTCTTCGCTGGCGCTATGCCCATCCAGATGCTCAAGACCCCGCGTGACTACCTCACTTCCATCATGATGATCGTCATGATCGTCTGCGCTGTCCTCGGTATCGTCGTCCTGGGCGCTAACGGCCAGGCTACCATCACCGCTCCGGTCTTCACCGGCTTTAGCAATGCCTCGGGCATGATGTTCCCGGTCCTGTTTGTCTCCGTTGCCTGCGGTGCTCTCTCCGGTTTCCACAGCCTCGTTTCTTCTGGTACCTCCTCCAAGCAGGTCGAGAAGGAGCAGGACGCCGTCAAGGTCGGTTACGGCGCCATGATCGTCGAGTCCTTCGTCGGCATCCTTGCCATCATCGTCGCCGGCATCATGTTCTCCGACATGAACACCGCCGGTACCGGCGCCCTTAACGCCGGCGTCGCTTCCACCCCGTTCCAGATCTTCGCAGCTGGCATCTCCCGCGGTATGCAGGCCTTCGGCGTTGACGGCACGCTCGCAACCGTCTTCATGACCATGAACGTTTCCGCTCTGGCCCTGACCTCGCTCGATGCCGTCGCCCGCATCGCTCGCACCTCGTTCTCCGAGTTCTTTGCCCAGACCAACGACGCCCTGGCCATCGAGTCCAAGGCCGGCTACATGAAGGTCCTCGGCAACCCCTGGTTCGCCACGGTCGTTACCCTGCTTCCTGGCCTCGCCCTCGCCTTTGGTGGCTATGCCAACATCTGGCCGCTCTTCGGTGCTTCTAACCAGCTGCTCGGCGGTATGACCATGATCACCCTCGCCGTGTTCTGCAAGTGCACCGGCCGCAAGGGTTGGATGCTCTACGTGCCCGTCGCCTTCCTGCTCTGCTGCACCTTCACTTCGCTGGTCCAGAGCGCCATGGGCTGCATGACCGCCGTCCAGGCCTACGGTTTCTTCGGCACCATCCCGGCTACCGCCACCACGGCTGCCGTTTCCGTCGCCGCTACCAAGGGCCTGCAGCTCGTCTTCGCCGTCCTGCTGATGGTCCTGGGCCTCATCGTTGCTGTCAACTGCCTCAAGGAGTTCTTCGGCAAGGAGGCCGGTTCCATGCCCGACGAGGAGCCCGAGTGGTCCGAGATGGGCAAAGTCGAGTATGGCCGCGCCGCTGCCGCCGAGGCTCCCGCCGACGCCGAGGCTGCCAAGGCGTAATCGACCTGACGAGTTGAACGTCACATCTATACAACTCGATAAGACCGGGTCCGCGACTGCGCGGGCTCGGTCTTTTTTATGCAAAAGCGGGCGACGCCCGAGTGTTCTCGCAGATGTTTTGCGTGGATAAGGGCGCGCGTTGTACCATATAAACGTATATGTGTACATATGAAAGGGGCCCCGTGGCCAAGACGGTATATTCCGATAACCAAAATAATGTCGATGCCCTGGCTGAGCGTCTGAGCAGCCAGACGTCGCTTTCTGCCGAGCGCGCCAAGCTAGTTGCCTACGACCTGCTCTGCCGCAAGGCACTCAAGATCAAGTCGAGCGCGCTGGCGCAGATTTTCCGCTCCGTCGATAAGGAATGCGACACCAAGGCGATGCGCGACGAACTCATCGCGGCAAAGATCGTTACCAAGATCGAGGGCAGCGGCATTAACGGACGTCCGGCGTTCTATACCATTCATGCCGAGATAAGTGATGCTCAGGAGCAGCTTGCCGAGGCTGTCGAAGAGGCCGTCGAGGACGTTGTCGAGGCGCCCGCTTCGGTGGAAACGGCCCCGCGCGAGCATGTCGATACCGACGAGCTGCTCGATGAGAACGTCGTTCGCGCCTTTACGGCCAAGGCCGGCCGCGGCGGTTTTGGCGGGGGCGGCAAGCGCGATGCTCAACGCCGTGCCCAGCAGGAGCGCTTCCGTCGCGCCGTGGCTCAAAAGGATGAGCTCGATACCGAGGCTGTTGAGACCGAGGTTGCCGCTGAGTCGCAGAAGCCCGCGAAGGAGCAAAAGCCCGTGGAAGCCCAAGAGCCCAAGCGTCGTCGCGGTGCTCACTTTAAGGCTGCGCAGCAGGATGTCGCGCATGAGGCTGAAGAGCCTTCCGAGGTTGCAGACGATGTTGAGGAGTCTGCCAAGAGGGCTCCGGGTTCGTGTCGTCCCGGCCGCGGTTTTGCGGGACGCGCGTATCCCGTAAAACGTCAGGAGAAGGGCGAGCCGGCTTCGACCGCTCAGGCCGATAAGGCCGAACAAACTGAGAAAACCGTTGAGCCGGTGGCTTGCGAGCAGCAACCTTCCGAGTCGCAGTCTGCGACTGACACCGAGGTCAAAGCTCAACAGTCCGCTGATAAGCAGACAGGGGAGAGCGCCTCGAGCAAGCCCCGCCGCCGTCGTCACCGCGGCGGTCGTGGCTCGAATGCCGAGGCCGCGGCCGAGAAGGCGGCGACGCAAAGCAAGGATGCGAAGGTTGAGGCCCCGGTGGAGCAACCCAAGCGCCAGCCGGCGAAGGGGGACAAGCCCGAACGTTCGCAAAAGAGCTCGTCCGCGCCAAAGCAAGAGCGCAAAGCTCAGGCAGATTCCAAGCGCAAATCCCAGGCGCAGCCCAAACCGACTGCAAACGATGCGGCCGCCCAGCAGCCTGAGCCGCCCGCTCATGGCGAGGTTTCGGCGTTTGCTCTGGCCCGTGTCCTGGGCAGGCAGCTGCTCAAGGTCGTTCCCACGCCTACGGCGCTCTCCAAGATTAAGGAGCAGCAGACTCAAATCGTTAAGGTCGAGGGCAAGGACGGCAATAAGGCTCCGCAGCGCACTCAGCACAACGAGATGTCCAACCGCAAGATTGCCGAGGAGATTGCGATCATCCAGGCTTGGATAGAGCAGAATCGCGGCGCCGACACGCCGGTCGCTTCGCGTCGCCAGCGCGCCTACCAGATTTTTAACGATGAGAAGGCCTTTGACGGCAAACACGGCGAGCGCCTGATTCGGCGTATGACCGAAAAGGGCATCAGCATGCAGGCAATCAAGGTTGCTCCCAACCGTCCTGTGCACTTTACGGGCTTCTTTACGCTGGGCGCCGACAAGCCGTTCATTATGGTTGAGAACCTGGACACCTATGACGAGATCGTCAAGCTCCTGCGCGGCCGCAAGCACGCCAAGCTTTTTGGCACCAAGGTGGGTGGCGTGATCTTTGGCGGCGGCTGCAAGGCGAGCGTTTCACACGCACTGGATGATTATCTGGCCGAGATCGGCTATCGCTTTAACTATGTCTACTACGTGGGCGACATTGACCGAGAGGGTGCGCGCATTGTCGAGCAGACCCGTAACGCCAATGTGGTTGAGATTCGCCTGCATGCCGGTATGTATCGCGCCATGCTCGCCGAGCACAAGCGTCGCGTGAAAGCTGGCGGCGAGTGCGAGCCCGCAGCTGCCAACCAGGGTGTGCCGCAGAACCTGGCTGCGACGATCAAAGATCTGCCCATGGTCACGCGCGTGCAGTTCCGCAACGTGCTGCGCGAGGGCGGACGCATTCCGCAGGAGATTCTGATGACCGCCGACTATCGGGATGGCGACTCGGGAAGCTTCGACCGCATGCTGAACAACTAGATTCCGCCGGCCCCGGGAGAGCGGGGACACCGGCTTAGGTTTCCTGCTCTACAGTCCTGCTCACGACGGAGGCCACATTAAGTGGCCTCCTGT